>CAYGJN010000015.1:25456-31609 GCA_964350135.1 uncultured Bacteriovoracaceae bacterium
AGAGAGCTTTCGACACGTGTGCATGTGCGGTTGAACGCGGCAATTTGCGCTAGCACTTTGAATGCAAGCACTACTCGTACTTACCTTTTTGCTTGGATCGATTGAATTTTTCTATGGCGTGCATAGTTTTAATAGGAAGAATATTTCTACGAAGAAATGATAGCTGCACTGGCAATGAAATCTCACCTTTACCACCAATAATTGCCTGTCCAACAAAACCACAATCTATTGCATCTTGGGTGTCTCTGATATCAACACCAATATTTTTTTGTTTGAAATCTTCAAGAATATCAGTGACATCAATTGTTTCAATATCTTTTTTAAGATTATTCATGTCCGCTTTACGAAGAATTCTCTCCATAAACATCAAACAACGCTCACCCATATTAATTTTTTTATCATCTGCTGCTACTCTTTGAGTATTAAAAAATACCATGAGAGAGCGAATGGCATTAATATCTTTAACAATAAATATTTTAGGTAAGCCTTCATCGTCTTCTGAGTAGAATGCAAGACCTGTTTCTTTAAGTAAGTTCAAAAATTCAATAAATTTAACTTCAGTAATATTAAAAATATCTTGAGCATAAAAATTAATCGTTTTTACATGAAGTGCAGAAGATCCATCTTTAGAATCTTGTTCAGCATGAGTGCTCATAACAAGAAAAAGAACCGAAAGTATTTTTATAACTTCAGAGCTTTGAAAGAATTTATAATCTGCCCCTTCTTTGCCGTAAGCATGAGAGACATTATTTGACTCAAGAGACTTAACTCGAGCATTTGCTTTTCTTAAGCGGTTTGCAAGTGTTGTAAAAATAGTTTTAAACCAAGGATTTAAACCTTCAATTGTTTTTCCAAAAGCAGCAAAAGAAACTTCAATCACTTCACTTGATACAATTGCTTCTGCCCCACAAGATCTTTTTCGGCCTTTATGATCATCGAAATAGGCCATCTCCCCAACAACCTCACCAGGTCTGAGCACTGCTATTTCAATAAAGCCTTTGCCTTTGGGTTTAAAAAGTCTGATCTGACCTTTTTGAATAATATAAAGTGAGTCAGCTGGAGCTTCGTCTTCGAATAAAATTTCTTTTTGTGCGAGCTTTCTAAGCCCAGAACGCTTGTTTATAGCAAGATTTTTAGCACCCATTCATCATCCTTGATACTAGGTCGAAAATTATAATCTTTCGATGATAAGGCTTAAAGCCTCTCCACCACCGATGCAAATTGAAGCTAATCCATATCGGCCTTGGTTACGCTCAAGTGCATTCATCAAAGTCACAACAATGCGAGTGCCAGAGCAACCAATTGGGTGACCAAGGCTCACGCCCCCACCGTATATATTTACTTTATCATGATCAAGAGAAAATTCCTTAATGGCGGCAAGAGGTACTACGCTAAAGGCTTCATTGATTTCAAAAAGATCAATATCTTGAGCAGAAAGCTTTGCTTTCTCTAAAACTTTTTTCATAGATTCTATGGGGGCCGTGGTAAACCAAGTTGGATTATGAGCATGCTTGGAGTGAGCAATAATTTTAAACTTTGCTTGGTCTTTGTATTTTTCACCACCTAATACAACAGCAGCAGCACCGTCATTGATAGTTGAGGCATTTGCAGCTGTAATAGTTCCATTTTTATCAAATGCTGGGCGAAGAGCTGGAATCTTATCAAACTTCGCTTTAAAAGGTCCTTCATCAGTATCAATTGTAATATCGCCTTTACGATTTTTCACAACCACAGGTTCGATTTCTGATTGAAAAACACCATCTTCAATGGCCTTTTGGGCACGCTTGAAAGACTCAATTGAAAATTTATCTTGCTGCTCGCGAGTAAGATCAAATTTTGTGACACATTCTTCAGCACAATTACCCATTGGACGATCACTATAAACATCCCAAAGACCATCCCATTGCATACTATCTTTCATTTTTGTCTCACCGAATTTTGCACCCGTACGAGACCCGTGCAAAAGATGTGGTGCTATGGACATATTCTCCATTCCACCAGCCACAACTAAATTATTATCACCTAAAGCAATAGTGTTATGACCTGTAATAATTGTTTGAAGACCGGAGCCGCAAACTTTATTTATTGTTACACAAGGGGTCGACTCATTAAGTCCCGCAAAGATCGCGGCCTGTCTGGCCGGAGCCTGACCGCAGCCGGCCTGAACCACATGACCCATAAAAACTTCATCTACTTTATCTTTAGAAATTCCAGCTTTTTTTAGAGCACCTTCAATGGCCGTGGCTCCAAGCTTGGTAGCAGGGGTTGTTGAAAGGGCACCCAGGAATGATCCACTAGGTGTTCTGGCTCCAGAAAGTATATAAACGTTCATAATTTCTCCTTAAGATGAAAGTCTTTAATACCTTATTTTAAGCACTTATTCTTGCTCTATTGCAGCAAAAGCGATAAATTGCGTCCATGTTTTTAAGAACTAATAGCGATATGATTGGGCACTCTCTTGAAAGTGATTGGACGACAGATGTCACAAAGCTTTTAACTGATACCTACAAAACAGAGTGTGAAAAATACGAAAAGAATTTCGAAATTTTCTTGCGAACTTATAATAATGAAGTTCTGCTCGTTATTTCTTTTTTAAGAAGTAGTGATGAGCTTATTGCACCCTACACTCTTTTTATTTCAACAGATGTTGATCCTAAAAGCCATAATCAAAAGCTTTTTAAGTCTATGCTTGATATTGGTGGCATGATGCTTGATGATCTTTTCCACAAACTAAAAAGAAATTCTGAGGATGAAGAAATCTTTCAAGTGAACTGGGAAGAATATGAACATGGTGATCTGACGGCCTTTCTTAAACTCACAAGGGAGAATGTAGGTCTAAGTATCAAGGCCCATCAACTACTAAATCAATAAAAAGGTAGTTTTTGCCCATAACAAGACTTTGCTCAACAAAGTTTCTTGAACAGTCGAAAATTGTTTATGAAATTATCTTTCTTAGCTACATTAGTTGTTACTTTTGCTTTAAGTATTTTTGCTTATAATCAGTATAAAGTTGATAAAAGGCTCTCTAGAGCACCAGCAAATACTTTAAAATAAAACTTCTCTAAGCGATCTCGTAACTAATACAAGTAAACTTCCAAAAATGAAGACATCGTTTCTTTTTTTATCCAAGGATAGACAAAGAAATCCCGCTACTAAAATCAGTATTTGCAAAACTAAATGAGCTGAATCAAAAGGATTATCAAATACTGAAAGCTGTGGATAAAAAATAAAAAACCTAACGAGAGCTGGCGGCATTAAAGAAAGACTTGCCATTATAATAGAGCTTATATGCCGCTTAGTATTTTTTCTAAAATATAAGGCCAAAATATAAAAAAGAGAAAATGATCCTAAATCAACAATCGCAGTAAAAAGAAATTGACCAAGCAAGATGCCACTACTATTTTCAACCACCCATAAAATCATTTTAACAGAGCTTGCAAGTATAAGGGCCACAAGGGCTGCTGTTCTATAACCAATTTGTCTATGCCATTTCATCAAACCAAATAAATGAAGATTGTTCTGGGCCAAACAGATAGCAAACCACATAAGAAGGGAGCCAGCATGAATATTTACAAGCAAAGTAGGGATTTCTTTTTTTGAGTAAAGATAACTTGGCATAAAGCCAGTGAGAATAAGGATTATCAAAAAAACAAAATAAAGATTAAAGCTAATATTAAATTTTTTCACGCAAAAAATTAATGGCCTCGGTCCATGCTTTAATCTGATTTATATTCTTTGAAAAACCATGCCCTTCATCTGGGAAAATTAAATACTTCACAGTTTTATTTAACTTCACTAGCCCCTCAACTAATTGATCAGACTCAGACTTTGGAACTCTTGGGTCATTAGCGCCTTGAATAACAAAAAGAGGTGTTTCTATTTTTTCTAAATGAAACAAAGGAGACCTTTGAGCCAGCATAGTTTTATTAACAGTTAGATCTCCAATCATCTCTAAAAGTCCCTGTCTCCAATGAGGAGGTGCATTTTCAATAAAGCTAAAAAGATTACTTGGCCCAAAAATATCAACCGCTGCATAAAACTCTTTAGGGTACTGAACCAGAGTCGATAAAACAGAGAAGCCACCAAAAGAGCCACCAACAATAGCAACCTTATCAGTTATAACACTAGGGTCCCTTACTAAAACTTTTTTAGCTTCAATAAGATCTTTTATATGATCACCACCCCAATCTTTATAAACTAATTTTCTGAATTTTTTCCCATATCCAGAGCTACCTCTAAAATTTGGAGCAAAAAGAGCAAAGCCACGATTAACAAAAAATTGCATTCGTGCAGAAAACTCGGGAATGACTTGATCTTCAGGACCACCATGAACCCAAAGAATTGCTGGTACTCTAGAAACTTCACTGGCATAGATCGGTTTATAGAGAAATCCTGAAATCTCCAGGCCATCAAAACTTTTAAAGGTCACAAGCTTAGCTTCGGCCAATTGCTCTTTGGGGATTTGCGACTGATTAGACTCCGTAAGCTTTAAAGTTTTGAAATCTCTATAGTGATGGAAATAATAATCTTTAGCACGAATTGAGCTTTCATGAGAAAAAACCAAGGCCCTTTCAGAGTTAGTAAATGTAACAAGTCGATTTACCCCTTCTGGAAGTTTTATATCTTTAGGCTCTCCAAAAACTTCATCAAAAAACTTAATTTTATAATAACCGTGTTCATTAATTGTATAGCTCGACACTTTTCTGTTTTTACCAATTGAGAACTCAACAATATCCCAGTTTTCTTTTTTTATAACGGAAAATTCATTATTTGATGTATTAATTTTAGCTATATAATCAAAGTCATTTTTTTGATTTGTAATTGTATAAACTGACTTTTGATCATTATCCCAATCTAAAGATGAGTAGGTTGCTTTTTCATTAGGATTAGAAACAAGGCTTAGTTTATCTTTTTTAAAATCAAACAAATAAATTTCTTTTTCTAAGTTACTAATGAACCTAACAAAGACATACTGAGTATTTTGCTTATTAAATTTACCGCAAGTATTAATATGACCTGTTTTAACAAAAGGAGCAGCTTTTCCTGCAGAGTGATAAGGAATAAGATCTAAATTCTTACCAATATAAAGATCAAACTCTCCCCGCTCCCTCTTATCAGAAATAAAACTAATAAATTTACCGTCAGGACTCCAACCGCAAAAAGCATTCATACTATTATCGTCGTAAGTTACTCTTTTGTGTTTTTGCTCTTTGAAATCATAGGAATAAATCTGATACTTCTCATTACCACCTTTATCAGCGATAAAAACTAAATAATCCCCAGAAGGTGAATACTCAACGTCAATTATTGGTCGCCCTAAATCAATTAGTTTTTTACGCTCCTGTGTTTTTAAATCAAAGATCCAAACAGAAGGATATTTCTCTCTACTTGAAAGATAGACCAGTTTTGTATTATCAGGAGAAAGAGCAGCAGCGCTTACTTTGTGGTTAGCTTGAAAATCAACAAATGGATATTCAGGAATTTTTGCAACCTGATATGAACCACAGCCTTGAATCAGAATAAAAAAGAGAGCAAGTAAGCTATACTTCTTCGTCCTCAAACACTCTGTCGGATTTGTAATCACGGATTTCATTTGACTCAAAATCATCATCATCACTCCCATCTTCAACATCTGCAAGGTCTGACTCGATATTAAGATCTCTGAGAGCTTGAAAGAATGACTTATCATCTTGAAGGTCTTGAAGAATTGCTTCTATATATTTAACTGGAAACTTAGCAACAAGCTCTTCGATAAAATCAAGAAGCTTACCCTCTTCTAGGATTTGTCTCTTGGTCTTAATCTCAACCCAGTTTTTAATATAGTGGTAACGGCAATAACCCATAGTCGTTGATGGATTATCACAGCCTTTTTCATTACATTCATCATTATCAATATTGAAAAAATCTATAGAACTTAAGGCCTGACGAATTTCAGCAATCTTATAATCTTCTGAAAGATTACCAATTTCATCGTAGATCTTATCAGATAAATCCTTAGCCTCTTTTGCAGCCTTAGAAGTTTCTTTTGTCTTAGAATTTGATTTTGTTTTTTTAGGAGTTGGCTTATCAGCGGCTTTCTTTGTTGGTTTAGCGGCTTCTTTCTTAGGAGCTGACTTAACAACTTTTTTGGCCACTTTTTTCTTAGCAGTCTTT
>CAYGJN010000016.1:0-29878 GCA_964350135.1 uncultured Bacteriovoracaceae bacterium
TTAAACCTTTTGTTTTCATATAACCATTTTCATTAACAAGATAAAGAAGCCGTGACCTTGCCTGATCAATTTTAAATTCATCAATATCGTAATTAAGATTAGGGACTAATTCTTTAATTTTGTTATTTTTGTAATGATAGAGTTTTCTAAACTCAGAAAATTTATTTGTTATAAGAATAAAATCATTTTGAGATTGGCCAAAACTTACATAGTATTCTTCATCTTCATTTTGTCCGATTATAGGAGTAAGCTCTTTGGTACTAACTCTATATGTATAATACTCAGAGCTTGTATTGCCTTTCCATTTGGCCATAAGAAGTAAATCGCTACCCCAGTTATCAGCTACAAGCCATGTACCAGAGTCTCTTTTGAAAACCAGATCACGCTTGTCATTTTCAATATCGTATCGATAAATAGCATAAGTCTCAGGACTTATATCATTGGCCCTATAAAATAAATATCGAGAGTCTTTAGTTAAAAACTCAGGAAATGCTCTTACTTTTTCTTTTTTGAAAACTGTCTTAAGCTCACCACCATCACTGCTTTGTAAAAAAATCCCTGGCTGCTCACTGCCTTTTTCATCTCGACTTATAACTAGATACTTACCATCAGGCGTGATTTCAAAAAGCGAAGCCTTGTCTTGCCCACCAGTTAGTTGAATAGGAAATTTCTGGGGTCCATTAATTCTCCAAAGCTGTCTAACTCCAGTAACGTCCCATGAAAAAACAAGGAACTTCCCATCCGGAGAGAGCTCTCCAAGACCAGTTGAGCGAATATCCATATAGGATTCAATTTTTTTTAATTTTTGAGTGGCTATAGGTTTGGGAGCAAATTTTAGTAAAGTTGCCTCATCAACACTATCTGAGCCAAAACCTTTATAAGTCGAAGTCTTTTCAATTTTATTTTGACAAGAAATAACTAATAATAAGACTAATAAAATTTTCATTAAAAACTCCAACTTATTCCAACACCCGTTTTTTCTTTACCAACTAATAGCTGAGGACCTTGAAACTTAAAAGAATGCTTAGGGTGCTTTTCTTTTAATTTTTTATATCTTTTATTATGAAAAAAGGGTGCAAAAAGAGCATCACTGATTTCCCAAATTTTCAGCCCGGCAAAACTAAAGGCTCCAAGAACTCCAAGGGTACACATTGTATCATTGCTTTTGTCATCGTCATTAGTTTGAAATAAAAAATTTAAAGATTGAGCAACACATGCCGTAGCTCCAAGAACCATCAGAGCAGATGTGGCAATCTCACCATAAGTAAAATAAAACCTCTTATCATCATCAAGTCTTCCTTGAACTGCATGGCCTACACCAAAACCTGGAATAATTGCTAAAACTCCCCCTCCTGCATGTTTAATAGGGGTAATTTTTCCTATTTCTAAGGTCTTTTCTTGCTCTGGTGTTAATGGCACCTCTGGGGAATCTTTTGAATATAGACGAGAGCTTATAACTAGCGATAAAATTAAAATAATTTTCATACAATCTCCTATAGGTCAAAAAGTATACCTATGCTTATAAGAGATGTCTTTAATTCCTAAATTTAAAAAAATATTTTTGTTGGGGGTCCAGGTTAAAAAGAGCCTGACAAGAATTTCCAGCTTAGTCTTAAAATCTAAAAAGAATTGCCTGAAACATTATAAGAATCATAAACAATAACTGGTACCTCATAAAGACCTCTACCAACAGGGTTTGAAGTAAGGTCATTATCTTTTACTTCAAGTTTTCCAAAGTCTGTACCATCAAAGGATTGAGTCATGATTCCTGCAAAGGTCATATTTGTTATTTCACTATCTTTAATTTTGAGATCAACTTCTACAGAGTTATTTGTTGCCACTTTAACTCCAACATCCATATTTGAAAAAACAACATCCTTTAGGTAAGTATTTTCAACTTCACAATTATGAATTCCCAGCTCTGATTGATTAGCATTCCCACCGTTACCAAAAAGAATAACATCTTCAACTTTCATCTCTTTGGCCTGAAAGCCCATAAAGGTAGTTCCTTGAATATTTTGAGAAGACAGATCCCAATCTTTTAACTTTAGTTTTCCGCCAGAAAAATAAATACCATTTTCAGATCCGTTAATAATATTATTATCACTTCCTTTAATTTCAAGATCTTTGATATTTAGGTGCATGGCATAGCTACCAGAGTTAGAGAAATCATTATCTTCTATTTTTGCCTTGTTGATTTTTTCCGATCCACTTTTATTAATATAAAGACCGTATAAATCACTATTAGTAATACTATTGTCTAAGACTTTCACCTCTCCAAGATCATTCGCGTCTGAGTGAATATTGATACCGATTGCAGCATTAGTAATTTGGTTGTTTATAATTTCAATATCTTTAGTGTCATAGCCCATAATACCAATAGTACTTGCCCCGGCTTCAATAATTGTATCCTCAACAACCGTATCCTCTCCTTGAACAAGAATACCAATCTTACCGTTAGGAATAATAATTTTAAAACCATTTCCATTAAACGTATTATCATCACCAATCATTGCAAGTGCAAAACCAGCATGAGAGGTACAATCAAGATCACTGGTTAAAGTAATATCGCCTTCAATTATATCGCCACAATTTAAACCTGAGGGAGGAGCAGTAAGAGGCGAGTAACCAAGACTATACTGAACCTCAGTTGTTTCACATTTATCCCCATTATTTACAGATAATGAAACTTCACTGGCTGCAACGGTATCTCCAGATGAAACTCCAATGTCTAAGTTTAAGCATTGAGACTTAAAAGGGTTATTACCACATGATTCATTATTAAATTCATCTGTTTCAGCACAGTACTGAAAATTATATTTTGTACCATTTGCAGAGTTACAAGCTGGAAAAAAATGAGCAGTTGGTCCGTTACCTTTGTAAACACAACGTATATCTTCACCTCCAATATCTTTATACTCAAAATAGATATAATGATTTCCTGGCTTACCAGAAGTTACTGGAAGATTAGCAGGGATTTCAAATTCTGCCCCTGTACTAAAACTATGACTAAAATTATTAAACACTGATGGAGAATAAGACTTAGAGGCAGCCATGAATAATTGTGGGCCACTCATTAAAGCTGGATTAGATGCAATCGAACTATAGTCACCATAAGATCCAAAGCTAGCTGATGATGGAATTACTTCGTTCGGCTGTTCCTGGGCCAAGGGTGCAATACTCCCCTCAACAACAGCTCCCTGCTTTCCACAAGAAATCAATAATAAGGATAAAAGTAGTAATAAAGTAGTCTTCATATGCTCCTAATGGGCTTCTCCTGCCTCTATAGATGCAAGTCTCTTACCAAGAATATATCCCCTAAGCAATTGATAATACAATCCGGAAAAACAACCCGACGTGTCAATAGTATTGATAGCCGCTAATTTATACTACAACTCATTGTGACTGGCCTAAGTATTTCACTATTTTGCCTGCGTCATTAAAAGCTAAGTTCTTGGTATAATTAAGAAATGAGTATTTATGGAGGGAGTGATCCTGAGCAATTCTGTTGGTTACTTTTTGTAGGACTTTTTCCTGCTTTTTACTCGTTTATTTTATATCCAGCTTTGTTATTAATTATCAGTATTCTTAAAAGAAAAGAAAAAATTAAAATCGATAATTCTCTAAACTACCACTCAATCTCCATACTTCTTCCTGTTTATAATGAATCAGATTTTATATTGATAAAATTAGAAGAGATGAAATCCCTTATGATTAAAAATCCTGAGATAAACTATGAAGTACTTATTGCAGATGACGGATCTGTAGATGGAACAAAAGAGCTTATAGAAAAATGGGGGCAAGAAAACCAGAATCTTAATTATCAGTTTTTTAATAATGAGAATAATAAGGGTAAATGGAGTGTTTTAAACCAAATGATCCAAAATAGTAAGCATGAAGTTCTTTTTATATGTGATATCAGCTCTAGCATAAAGGGGGATTGGTTTTACTCGGCCCTAAGATTATTTCAAAATGAAGAGATTGTAGTTGTAAGTCCATCTTATAATCTTCAAGATCATATCGACCATAGCTTAATAGAAAAATTTTATTGGAAATTTGCGCGAAATATTCGCCAGCTGGAAAGTAATATTAAAACAACTATTGGCTCACATGGCGCAGGATACTTCATAAGAAAATCAGCAATACCAGATCTTAAGCAACTAGAAGAAAAAAGATTTCTTACTATAAACGATGATTTTATTATCCCTGCGCTATCTATTCTAGGTAACAAGGAAAATATATATATTAAAGATGCACAAATGCTTGAGGGAGAAAAGATTATAAGATCGAAAGAGTTTTCAAGAAGGCTAAGGATTGCAACAGGAAATCTCTCCATGTGCCTCTATCTAACAAAAACATTAAGTTTCAAGACTGATTTCTGGGCCAAGTTTTTTTTACTCTCGCATAAATCTATCCGAGTATTTATCTTTCCAGGGTTTTTATTTATTTCTTTAATTACATTTTTTTATGGCCATTCAAATATTACTAAATTGGCAAGTTTAAGCTTAATGAGCTTACTTTATTTATATGCTCCAGCAAGGGCGAACTTAATGGCCTTCTATAGAGTTTTTTCAGACAAAAAGGTGGTTTGGTAATGGATATTAAACCATTTAAACAGAAAAAAATTCAATTTGTTCTCTATGATCTAGTCTTTATACTTATAATTTGGCTTATTCCAGGTTTTATTTTTCAAAAGCTAAACCACCCCGAACTTTTTATTATTCCTTTGTTCTTTCATTTCTGTGTGTTTTATATAGAGGGTTCATACGAGAGAAACTCAAGCTGGATTGACCATAGTATTTTCCAGACAGCAGCCTATCATCTATTAGGTCTTTCTATTGTTTTTGTTATTAGTAAATACTTAATAATGCTTATTCATGGAAATATATTCTTTCATGGTAGGCATTATCTTATTATTTTATTTACTCAACTTCTTTTTATTATCTATTACAAAAAGTTCATAAAAAGAATAAAAGACAAATATACCTATAAAGAAAAAATCTTGGTAATCGGAACTGATGAAGACTATCAAGATTTAGTAAAATGGTTAGACATGTTTAAGATTAACAAAAACAGCCTATATATAGATAAAATTATTGATATTAAAAACCTTGAGACATGGGACACGGTAGATCATAAAAAGAAATCTTACGACAGAAGGTTCTGCTTTGGAAAAATTGATGACTATGATTGTATAGTTACTTTTGAATCACAAGAACCTGATACAAGAGAGATGAGAACATTGTTAAATTACGCATCAAAACATGGTCTTTTGTCAGATTTTCCCAATTTTTGTGGTTACCTAGAACTTACTTATCCAATTGATCATATAAATTCACGATGGATTATTAGAAACTCTAGTAATCTATGGCTTAAGTTTTCTTTATATTTGAGATTAAGAATTCTACTCGACTTCATACTGTCATTGGCCTTATTAATAATTACCTCTCCCTTATTGATTATAACTTCAGTACTTGTTTTTACGACTTCAAAAGGTCCTATATTTTTCAAACAAAGAAGAACAGGACGCTTAGGGAAAAAGTTTACTCTTTATAAGTTTAGAAGCATGACTGCAAATGCTGAATCTAATGGACCACAATTTGCGATCCAAAATGATAATCGTGTTACATGGATTGGTGGAATCATTAGAAAAACAAGAATAGATGAACTACCACAACTCTATAATGTACTAAAAGGAGAGATGGCATTTATTGGGCCTAGACCAGAAAGAGAGCATTTTGAAAATATTCTAAAAGAACAATTACCATTATTACAATTTAGAACATTAGTTAAACCAGGCATTACAGGACTGGCCCAAACGAGAGCTCCTTATGCTAATGACCTAGATAGTTACAGAATAAAATTAGGATATGATATTTTCTATATAAAAAATCTCTCCCCCTTACTTGATTTGTCGATAATTTTACAAACAATACGGACAGTATTGTTTAAAAAAGGTCATTAATACTTTCAGCAATTCTCTTTGTAACCTGCTCAACAGAGTAGAGTTCTAAAAATCTCTTCGTAAGATTTCGTTTTTTAGATGAGATTATTTCAGATTCTAGCTTTGCAAGTATCTTAATCCAGGCTTCCTTAGTATCGGCTCTAAAAAAATCATCATCGCTAAAACCAATTCCTTCAACACCTTGGCTAGTGCTAATTGTAACCTTTCCCTTGGAAGAAGCTTCTATTACTTTAATTCTTACTCCACTTCCATAAAATATAGGCGATAGTATAATATCAGACAGTGAATAATACTCATCTAAATCAGCTACTCGACCATGAAAAATAATTTTATTCTCATTTTCTATTAATGAATTAAGCCATGAGGAGTCGCCACTACCCGCAATATGAAGATAATAGTTTTGATTAAAACCTTTAACCTTCGGCCAAATGTTTTTCAAAAACCATTTTAAACCATCTTTATTAGGAGGCCAATCTAGTCTCCCAAGAAAAAGTAGATTAAATTGATTTCTCTGAGGTTTACTTTGAATAATATTTAAATCCATAGCAACTGGAATATTTTTTATCTTATCAGAGGAAAAGCTAAAATTATCCAGGTAAGATTTTAAATCTATCGCTGAAATTGAAAATATCTTTCTTGCTTTGAGACAAAGCTCTTTTTCTAATTTAAAGACTTTCTCACTTTCTCTCCTAAGCAAGTATTTCAATGGAGGAAAACTAGTTGAATTAGCAGCTCGCTTCCAAATATCGGATTCAATATTATGCGAGCGATAGCAAAAAGGCATATTTAAACTAAATGCAGGTAGACAGCTATGAAGACCCTCACCAATTATAAATGGTTTTGGATCAGTTATAATATTTTTGAATTTCAAAAGAACTTCATTTGTACAGTAAGAGTTATAAGTAGTTGGAACACTCGTTAGAGATTCACTTTTAATAAAATTAATCACTCTATCGAGATTATTATTTGATGCTTTTGTTTGAATAAGGGATATTTTCGATAAATTCCATCTTTTTTTTAGGTCGTTAATATCATTTTCTTTGGGATATTCATCTTTCCTTAAAAGAACTATAAGTTCAATTGAGTAAGACATACCCAAAGGTGTTATCAAGCAGTCCATTGCCTTTCTTGCTCCATCAATAATAGGAAGCGGCCATTTAGGAACAACCCAATAGATTTTCACTTTTTAGCACCGATTAGATTCATTAACTCTCTTTTTGCCTTTTCATAAGAATTGTCGTTCTTCCAAAATGCAGTTTTACTCGAAAAAATATCTTTGTATTTCTCCAGAGATATCTTTTTATCTTGTGCTTGTTTTAAAAGCTCAAAGTCTTCAAGACCATCTCTTAAAATTTTTAATCTTAGGCTTGGGTAAACAAGCATTTTTTTTGTTTTGCATATTTTCATATTGCATGGGTAAAACAAATTCCCCTCGCCATATCCTGTAAATAAAAAAGGATCTTTCCAAGGTGAAAGATCTGATTCAAGATAACCTCGTAATGTATCATAATAGAGAAAACCATCGAAGTTTTGGAAAAAGCCAATCCAAGGAATACTTCTGATATGGCCAGGTAAACGATCGGTAACAAAGTCAGGTTCTCCTTTATCTAGAGCTTTAGCACAGCCATGTGAATTGCAAGATGTATAGAAGTATAATTTTTTAAGCTTAGGGTCTTTCTTTTTTTCACTTAATACATCAGAGCTCCATGTAGAATAATTAGCTGCAAGCCAATCGACAAGGCCATAAAAACTTTTATTGTGATTCTCTGCTGCTATTAAAAAATTTAAATCTGGTGCCGATTTTTTTACTGTCGCTAATTTTTTCAATATCGATTTTAACTCTTTAGCAGGAGGTTCATCATGATAATAGACAAACAGAGACTCTTTCATTTTAGATTTTTTTACAAAATCATTTAATTGCTTCCAGTACTTTGAGTCTTCACCACTTTTTTTACTCTCTTCTGCAGGTAGATCAGTTGTATTCCATTTGAAACCATATTGGGATTCAGTGCCATTGTAGAGAGTTTCCCACCAGTTCCAAAAAGTTTTTTGAGAGCGATCCATTTTGTAATCTAAACCTTTTTCCTTAAGCTCTCTTTCTTTTGGGTGATGTGAGTATATTTTATGCATATCAATTCTGTGATTTGTTGCTAGATCAAAATACTTAGTAAACATTTCATCATTATCTTTCACCCACTCCCCATAATGCTTTAATGTTGCAGTCCATGGTGCAAAGCCAAAGCTTGTTTCAAAGCTTAGTCTGCGAGGAATACTGGGCCTATAGATATCAAGAGGGAATTTTAGAGAATAATCATTTTTAAGATATTTATAACTAAGCTCCAAATCATATCTACCAGATTTTGCATTTGGTGGAATATAAAGTTCAAAAAGTAGAGTGAGCTCTTTTGGTTGGTTCTCTTTAGGGACTTGAATCTTATAAGTAATTATATCATTGAGAGGAATTAAAATATCTTCAACTTCACCAATTGCTTTTGTCCCATAAGATGACTCTTTAATATTATGAGAACCCATCCAAAACACATTATATTCAACTAAGGATTTACCAACATCTATTTTAGGAGCTTCTAGCCCTTTAAGTGCAAAGGATTTTATATTATTAAGACGTATTACAAAACCTACAAACTCACCCTTTGCAGCACTTAGAACTAACTTTTGTTCGCCTTGTAGGGGCTTGATTAAACTTGGTTTAACAAAACCTGGAAATATTTGATAATCTTTTGCTAAGAGTGAGAATGGTAGTAAAAATAGAAGCAAGTAGTTTTTCATGCCGCTTTTATACTTTCTTCAAGCATGCGATGACTGGATAAAGCCTCATCGGTTTCTTTATAAATATTATTCGCACAAAGAACTAAACTTGCCATTATATAAGGATAATATAAGTAGGCTTGGGATAAAAATGAGATTGCAACTAAGTACCCAACACACATAAGAGGATATTCATTGCCAATTCTTCTCAACCCCCAAGAAGATCTTAATATCCCTATAAAGAAGGCCATATAAAATGCAAAACCAATAAACCCAGTCTCAGCAAGTACTAATATCCATGTTGAGTGAGCTGTTCGCTCCCCCCACTCACCTTTAAGGCTTGGTGCATATTGTTCAAAAAGTTTTGGATACATATCATACCCAACACCTAGTATAGGGTTTCGAACGGCCATATTAAGACCAGCATGCCAATAATTAAGTCTATTTTCAGATGAAACTGATAAGTCTGCTTGATCTCTTTTAAAACTTTCACTAATAGGAAAATAAGTAAGACTTAATAAGACTAGACCTGTTAAAAATAGGCCTTTATTTTTAATTTTTTGCCATCCAAAAAGTGCAACCATACTTAAGATTGAAACAAGTGCACCTCTTGATCTTGTATACCAAATTAAATAAAAATTAAAACTTAGAAGTGAGGTTGCAATAAGATAATTTAGACCTAGTATTCTTAATTTCCATACTGCTAAAATTGTCAAAGGAAGGGCCATAATTAAAATAGTTGCAAGATCATTTGAGTTACCAAGGCTTCCAATACCTGCCAGTCTAACAACTTGCTTTTCAAATGAAAAAATATCCCCCGTGGTTTGATATATAGTAAAGATCAATGATGTAAATGCTCTCATAAGAACACCTACAATGATTGCCATTTTTAAATATTTAAGCCCTTGCTCATCTTTAATACTATCAACTGCAATAATCATAAAAAGTATAATCTTCATAAAAAGTGAGGCGAAATCCACAAGTCCTGTTGAGACAGCACCTGTTTTAAAAACTGAAAGAAATAAGAAAAAAGTAAAACCAAGTAAATAATTAAACTGTTTAGGCCAAGTTAAACTGAACTCTCTTTTAAGTAATTTATGAGCAATAAACGCTGAAATCATTAAGAAGCCAAAATCGAAAGGAATATTTCCCAGTACATTACTATATGTAAATTCCCATTGCCTGCTAATAAGCATGAAGATAAAAAGACAAACACCTATTGCTGGAGAAAAAATTGCAAGTACTGCTGAAGTTGCATACTCAAAGGCTAATAATATTTTTTCAAGTCCCCAGTTATAAAGGACAGTAGAAAAAATAACAATGAAGAACATACTTGTAGAAAGAGCAATCTTTTGTGGCAGTATTGTTAATTGATGTCCGTCCTTATTAATATTGGTTCGCCTAATCTCATTAACTAAAATATAGATAAGAAGAAATCCCCAAAGCCCTGCTTGCAGGAGCTCTAGTTCTTGGATAAATGGTAAGTTAAGAACTTGGCCAGAATTAGTTCCACTTGGTAGGACTTCGAACTTCATTCTTACCTTCCTCCTTACTGGATTCATCTAATTTCATGGTATCAAGCTCAGGAAAAGTTCCAAGAAACGGAACCCCTAAAGTAAGTTGAATTCTATTTTTTAAGTTTTCATCATTTCGAGAAAGAAATTGCCCTATCAAGGTATTCATAAGAGCAAGTATAAAGCCTATAACTAATCCACTCGTGATAAAAAGAATTTTCTTGGGCCATACTGGTGAATTAGGTAGGCTTGGATTCTGAGTTATAGATAAATAGTCAGGGTTCTTTTTATTTTCTACATCATAAACGACTTTCAAATAATTATATTTTTTAAGTAGATCTTCTAACAAATTATTAATAATTTGCTTGGACTTTTCGCCAAGAACAGGAATTTGTCTATCCTCTTCACCAGCAACTTCTTTTTTTGTAATCCATCCATTTAAGATATTTCTTTTTGTTTTTAAATTTTGGACTAATGGGTGTTTTTCACTATATTGCTGGGTAAGAGCGTCTATAGACTTTGTAAGCCTTGAGACTTCCTCTTTTAATAGCTCTGAGCTTTTTGAAACAATTGGAGAAGTGGTATCTTCCATGGCAAGGTTTAGAATCTCTATTCTTTTTTTAAGCGCCTCCATTAAGTCATCAAGAGCTTTTCTTCTATTTTCAACAAGACGTTCTTTAATATGTGCGATTGCCAAGCTATTAATTTGATTTACAAGCTTTGCATTACCTCCAGAAAAACTTATCTGGTATGTTTGGGGACCAATTGAGAGTATCTCAAAGCTGGTTTTTCTAAGCTCATTTCTCTCATAAGAGGTTTGAGAGGAATTTGTTGGATCAGTATATAAATCAAAATTATTAGCAATTTTATCTATAAATTCATCATTGTATGACTGCTTTATGATTGCACTTACATTATAGCGAATTTCATCTTGAGCGTGTAATTCTGGTATCACATCTCTTACCATTGGGTTTTTGAAATATGATGAATAGACATTAATAACAGCCACAGATTTATATTTTTTAGGAAGCAAGACGGTTAATGTATAAAACAAAATAACTGTTCCCAGGAATATTAACGCTGAACTTTTTTTTCTTTGATTTAAGAGCTTTAAAAAGTCAATAAATGTAATTTCATTACTTGACATGGTCGACCTCATTAAACATTACTCCATCAATTCTTAGATCATTTTTTTCGATTAAAGATTTAAGTCTGGATAGATTTTTAAGTGAGCTCGTCTCGCGAGAAACAATCAAATAATTATATTGGCATCTTCTTGCAAGAACTACCGGGTCTATATTCTTTGAGTTCTTTTTAGATAAAGCTGAAGTATCAAAAAGAATAATATCATAATCATCTTTTACTTCATCAAGGATAACACTTACTTGATATTCATGAAGTTTTAAATTACTTATATGAACTAATGAAACAAAAGGAAAACATGTTTTAGATATAATATCATTTTCGTTATCTGAGGCTACTTCATATTCTTTAAGGGATCCTCCGTCCATAACTGTGTCTATGACTAATATTTTTTTATTCAAATATCGAGAAAACGCTGTTGCGAGCACAATCGCAGTAAGACTCTTTCCTTCATTTTTATTGTAGCTAAGCAATGATATTGTTACAGGTTCTTTGTTATTTTTTAAATCTAGTCTAAAAGAGATATTATCAACAAGTTGTCTTATTTCGCTAAATTTAGAAAAATCTAGAATATGCTGTGGTTTAATAATTTGTTTTTCTATCTGCTGATCCATTTTTTCCTATAAAGCAATGATGAGAAATGCTATTGCTGTGATTATGGTTGAAAAATCTACAAATTTATCAAGAATTTTTTCCCAACGACTTGGCTTGTCAGTATGTAAAACTAAACGATCACCAGGATACAAAACAGGAATATTGTCTTTTTTATTTAGATCAAATATAAAAGTTTTTAACTCTTTTCCTTTCCCTCGTAAGATTTCAACTTTTGCTAAGTCAGAGGTATTTGTAAAGCCGCCGGCCCTAGTAATATAATAGTAAATATCAGCGTCAGTCTTATAAGGAACTTCCTGAGGGGATCTCACTTCGCCTGTAACAAGAATCACATTTTCCTGATTTAAGTCTCGACTTCCCGATTTTCGAATGAAAATTTCTTCTTTACCACTCCAGTATGGGAACATATTAGAATTACCTGTTTGGTAGTATTCATTTAGACCAATACTAACTTTGCTTCCATCTCTTTTAGTTACAGTAATTAATATATACTCATCTCTATTAAAAGGTATTAGACCTTCTGCTTGCCCAATCACTTCATCTAATGACGTATTATATCGAACTAAGAAATTCCCTGGTTTTTTAACAAGGCCTTTTACTTTTACGTAATAGTGAAATTGTAGAATTCTAACAGTAACTTTAGGTCCATCTGAGTTAAAAAATTTCACATAAGCATCTTGAATTTTTTTCTTGGCCTCATTAAGGCTTAAACCATCTACTTTGAGAGTAACTTTGTAAGGTAAAAATAACAGGCCATCCCAATTAACTCTAAAATTTCCCTTAATCGCCTTATCACTAATATGACTTAGAGAAAATAAATAACCTGGAGCAACAATATCCTGTGAAACTTTATCATCACTTTTTCTATATTCAATAAAACTATCTTTTTGAACTTCTTCTTGAGTTTGTTCTGTAAACTTTTTGTAGTCTTGCTTTTTATTACTTGCGCAACTAGACAAAAATAGTGCTAGAACAATAATGCTGAATACTGTTTTGGTTTGATAAGTTATTATAAGTAATCTCCTGAAATTATTATATCAAATGTTTTTTTTATCAAACAAAACTAGGAATAATTTCACTAGAGATGGACGGTCCTTGCTATAATCAATTAGTGGAAAAAAAAAATATTCTTCATGTATTTAACTCAAGTATTTTAGGCGGGCCTGAAAAAGCTATATTACCAGCACTAATCGAGCTCAACCAAAAAGTCGAATTCAAGTGTCAGACATATTTTATCATCGAAGAGAGAATTGATAAAAAAACTCAGGAATTATGTCCACAATATTCTAAAAATCTGGGACTAGAAACTTTTAGAGTTAATACTCGCTCAAAACTTGATTTTAAGTGCATAAAAAAAATGAGAGCTACTCTATTAGAAATAGGGCCCACTATTATTCATTGCCATGATATTAAAGCTAGCCTCTATATTTTCATAGCAAGTTTAGGTCTTAAAATTCCTATTATTTCAACCTTCCATGGCTTTGCCAGAATTGGAATTACTGGAAAACTTTATGAATATATATATTTTTTCTTTATGAACTTTATAGATATTATAATTGCACTTAATCCAAGTATAAAAAAAAGAATTGATTCCAAACTCATGAAAAAAACACATCTACGAGTTATACCTAATGGCATAAAAAAAACGAGTTCAGAGTTACCTACCAATCTTATTCAAGAAAAGTTTAACTTAAAAAAAGAGAAAACAAATATTTTGCTACTTGGCCGACTCAGTCCCGAGAAGAATCATACCAACCTTATCCACGCTCTCAAGGAGCTTAATGATTCAAGTACTCATTTGCATTTTATAGGCAATGGATGTTTAGAAGATGAGTTAAAGTCTTTAACTAAAAGATTAGGGCTTTCGGATCAAATTAGTTTTTGGGGTTATATTGAAAATGCTGATCATTATATTTCTGGCTTTGATGCAACTATTTTGCCTTCATTAACTGAAGGAGTATCAATGAGCTTAGTGGAATCAGCACTTGCAAAAGTTCCACTTATTGTGAGTAATATTCCCGAGAATAAATTTGTCTTGCCAGAGCCTGATATGTGCTGGGAGCTAGACCCATATGACATTGGCTCTATAACTCTTGTTCTTAAAAGTTTTCTAAACTCTACCTCTGAAGAGAAAGAAAAAAGATCGCATAATGCCTACAATCAGGTCAACAAATTCTTCACAATTGATCGTTGGGTAAAGGAAACCTCTAAACTATACCAAGAGGCCTTATCTTGAATAAACTTAAGATTCTTCACATTACTCAATTTATGTCACCTGGAGGCTTAGAGAAATTTGTTCTTGATCTTGGAAGGGAACAAATACAAAATGGCCATGAAGTTGCAATACTAAGCTATGACTCTTTAAAAAGCTGGGAACACCTCTATAGAGAAAATAATTTTCAGGTTTACTCTCTTAAAAAAAAAGAAGGTCTTGATTTAAGCATTCTTTCAAGCTTAAAAAACATTATTGGTCAGTATGACATTATTCATACACATGATATTTCACCCTTGATTTATGTAACACTAGCAACGGCATTTAGAAAAAAAAGCAATACCAGGTTTATCCATACAATTCATGGTCTCTCTCAAATTGAAAAAAATTTCAAGTATAAATTATACGAATCTGTTGCTTTAAATTTTATAGATAGTATTGTCTGCGTCTCTAAAACGACCCAGCATTATTATCTAAGACTTTTCCCATATTTAGCAAAGAGAATTGTTTTTATCCCTAATGGCATCAATATTCCTCAAAAGCAAAATAAGTCAGAGGAGAAAAACTTGTCCGTAGTCGTCTCTAGGGTTGTGCCATTAAAAAATATCGCCTTTCTTATAAGGTGCTTTCAAGAAATGAAAGATCAACGCTTAATTATAATAGGTCCTCATGATGATCAAGAGTATTTAAATTCTCTACCTGAGTCTTCAAATATTGAACTCCTTGGACCAAAAGATAATATTTCATTATTTTTAAATAAGTCCCAGTATTTTTTATCTGCTTCTACATCAGAAGGTCTACCTTTATCTGTTCTCGAGGCCATGGCATATAAAATTCCATGCTTGTTATCAGATATACCAGGGCATAAGCAATTTGGTAAAAATGCTCTTTATTTTGAAAATAATAAAAAGCAAAGTTTTATAGAGAATTTTAATAAATTACAAAAAACAAATATTCAAGAAAAAGCCTATGAATGGGTCAAGGAAAACTACAATATTAATAAGACTTATAAATCATATTTGGATTTTTACTTTGAAGCTTGAAGAATTAGGCTGATATGATTCGTAAATAACTCTCGCAATATAGGCACTTTACAAAAAAGATTAAGCCCTTTCACTCCTGTATATTTAACATATTTAATTTCAAGCCCACTTTCACTTATAATCCCTTCTAATTTCCTTAGAGTCATTTGATTTAACCCCCCAGGTATTTCATCGTAGGTCCTTGCTTGATCATCTCTAAAATTCTGTCTAACCCTCAAAATTGTTTTTTCAGAAAAAAAGATTTGCACCCATGGAAGCCAACAAAAAAAACGAAAATGAGCTCCATATGGGGCATACCATGGTGGTCCAAATGTCAGAAAAATACTGCCCTCTTTTTTCAAGAATTTCTTCCACTCTAATAAAATTTCAAGTGGATGATCAAAATGCTCAAAGCTATTCTTAGATAGGATAATATCAAACTCTGAAATTGAACTTTCTTTAAGATTTGTGACAAGTTCTACTGCTTCACCACAATATTGTTTTGCCTTTAAAAGATTTTCTTTATAGTTTTCAACTCCTACAACCTTATAGGCCATAGTTGAGAGTTTTTTGGCCTGCAAACCCACACCACAGCCAAAATCGCATACTGATTTACCTTTAAGATGAGATCTAAAATCTTCAAACTCTGATTCAAGAAGTACCAGTGATTTCTCATCAGATGATGAAGTATGATCAGCAACTTCGCTAGGGCCTTTGAAACAAAATAATAATAATAGCTTTTCAAACATAGATTTATTATATGCTATACTAATGAGGTTATCGACTTTAAATAACTGAGCAATTTAGATGATCACTAAGCTTCTTCAAAACTCAATGTGGATCATTACTGAAAAAATTATTAGAATGGTGGCCCATTTATGGATTACTGCGTGGGTTGCAAGATATTTAGGGGTTGAGAACTACGGACATCTTGCCTATTTTCTTGCTTTTTATTTTATTTTCGAACATATTGTTGATTTTGGACTTAACTATAATGCATTACATGACTTTGCCGATAAAAAAAATAGTAAAGAAAAACTGTTCACTTCCCTTTTAACTATCTCTTTAATCTCTTTTTTAGTATCAGCTCTCTTATTTTATTATATTTTCACTGCTCAATCCGAAACTAGTATCTTTCCGCAATTTTTTACTATCACAGCCTCCTTATTGCTTTTCTTTAGAGTTCATAAGATTTTAGAAGCTTGGTTCATGTCTCAAAGCAAAGTTAAAAAATTTACATTTATAAGTACCACAAGTTTCCTTTTTTCATCTATCGTTAAGATTTTTTTACTCTATAATAATTTTGACTTTATTTTTATTGCTCTCTCATTTCTTGTAGAGCCAATTATATTATTTGTTGGACTTTTTATATCGTTTCCCAAACAGGCGCTACCTAAAAAAATTGAATTTGATAGTGGTGTCACTATTGATTTACTAAAAAGAAGCCTTCCAGTTTTTATCTCTAGCCTTGCAATGATTCTTTATATGAGAATTGATCAAATTATGCTTAAAAATATTTTAGGAGAAGTTGATCTTGCCCATTATGCAATCTCTGTTAAATTAACTGAGCTTTGGTATTTTTTGCCAAATGCTATTATGTTAAGTTTATTCCCTCATTTAATAAGTCTAAAAAATTCAAACGAAGATAATTTTTTAAATGCTTTAAAAACTCAATTTCAAATTATGCTTACGCTCTCTCTTTTTCTTGTTGCTGGAGCCTGGATTTTTTCAGACTTCCTTGTTCCTCTTATTTTCGGGAAAGAATATCTGCCCGCTGCGGGCTATCTAAAAGTTCTTATTATTTGTAATATTTTTGTCTTTTGGTCAATGGCCCAAATCCCCTGGAATACAGCTGAAAAAATGATGAGTTTTGAGATGATTAAAACAATTATTGGTGCTGGACTTAATATTATTTTAAACCTTGTTCTTATAAAACCATACGGTGTGTGGGGAGCTGTTTATGCAACTCTTATCTCCTATATTTTCACTAGTTTTATATTTAATCTTTTCCATCCAAAAACCAGAAGAATCTTTATTCTTCAATTGGCCTCTTTAAAGCTATGGGAGCTTAAAAAGATCATTAAATAAAAAACATTTACCAATTATGTATCTTCTACACAGTGTCTAGAACCTATACGACTTAAACCATGCAACCTACTGAAATCACATTCTATTTATGGCAATCAACTTGCAAATTAATAGCTAGATTATGGGATTGATCAAAGGGGTGATGTATGAATTTCTTAAAAACAGGTATTTTCCTACTTTCATTATTTAGCTTTCAGAATTTATGGGCCTTAAGTTGTGGTGAGACTATTACAGAAAGCACAACTTTAACTGAAGACCTTGATTGTACTGGTCACACAGGTTTTGCTCTTATAATGAAGGGCAGTGATAGTACTCTTAACGGTAATGGCTTTAAAATTATTGCACCAAATGCACTCGTTGGAGTCTATGCAGAAGGAATCAATGCAAAGGTTACACACTTAGAAGTTGAAGGTGGCTCTAATACTATTGCCTTTCAAGCCTATAATGCAAAATCATTTGATTTAGATAATATTAAGGCAGACAACCAAAGAATTGGTATTGATTTCACTTATGATAACTCAGTACCTCAAAATGAATGTGGGGGCTTAATTGTTAAAAACTCTAGCATTAAAGCTTCATCTGATCTGGGAATAAAGATGAGTGCTAGAACATGCCCAGGTGTCTTTAATGTTGAAAATACAAGTTTTCAAGATTCTCAAAACTTTGCCATGAATATAAATATTGAAAATTTTGATTACCAGCAAAATAGAGGGAATAGTTTTAGAAATGCTCAAAATGGATTTCTTATTACTGCAACTAATGTAGTTGTTAAAAATGTAGACTTCTCAGCTGAAGAAATTGTGAATGAAACAATGCTTGTCTATAATCCGGACACAGTTATAATTGAAGATTCTAATTTTTCCGGAACAAATTCTCAGGGTATTGGGCTTCATATCTGTGATGCTAAAGATGTTTTTATTGAAAGAGTCGTATCAAACGGTCATGACGTAGGAATAAAAGTAGCAACCGATACTAAACAAACAAATTTAAATTTTAACTTAAACACCTTAGAGAGCAACGGATCAGCAGGACTTTTACTTGCTACATTATCAGGACTTCCATTTCAATCAGTAAAGGCCGAATTTAATGTTTTCAATCAAACTCAACAAGGTATTGTTCAAACTGCTAGCATCGTAGCTAATAACATTGGCTCTAATTATAATAATCTTGATACTGATGATAGCTATCAAGTTAGTTGTACTCTTGTTGTTCCAAACTGGTTAGGCCTTGGACGTCTTACTAACAGACTTGCCGGTAATGAACTTCTTGAAGATATTAGTGACAATACTAATAAAAATCATTTTGTAAGGGGTGCACTAGAGAAACAGGTTAACTTTAGAGGGCGTAGAAATGATACTCGAGCTAAGATAAGAAGAAAAATTGTAAGAAATATTGGCATCGGTGCTGAAATTGATTTTACTTTCCACTCTATCTTTGCTGCTGGAGCGAGAGATGTTATAGAGTCAAACTACGAATCTCTTAATACTGAGTTTAGAGAAGGTGTTGCTTATGCACTTATTAATAAATTCAATGAGTATTTGATACCGACACTACAAAATCTTGATAATAGAGGCAAAATCAGTATTCTTAAGCCGAATCTTTTTAACTCTCTTATTAGTACAGACCAAACTGAATTAGCAGAAATTCTTAAATACCATAAAGATTATTTCCCTGGTATGGATGATGCTCCAGTTATTGTTGAAGACCTAACTGACTCTGCTTATGATGAAAATAATAGAATAATTGGAGGAGATGATAGTCTTTCAAATAGAGCTATTAAAGTTGGAAACTGTCGAGTTGATTATATTTAAAACTTATCTATGGGGAGAGGTCTTAGACTTCTCCCAATTATAGGCATCAGAAATCATAATATCTAAATCTTCATACTTAGGTTTCCAGTTTAAAACCTCCTTGATCTTATCCGAATTTGCAATGACGCTTCCTTGATCACCGTCTCTTTTTGCACCCATCTCTGTTTTAAAATCAATTTTTGAAATACGCTTTACACTTTCTATAACTTCCTTAACAGAATAACCACTTCCATAACCACAATTTAAAATCTGAGATTGATTAGAGATATTCTCCAAAAACACAAGTGCATCAATATGGGCCTGAGCTAAATCATCTATATGGATATAATCACGCACTCCTGTACCATCTTTAGTATTAAAATCTGATCCATATATAATCATCTTTTCTCTTAACCCAAGAGCTGCTTCAATGCAGGCCTGAACTAAATGAGGAGGATGTGAGCTCTTCATTGAACCAATACTTCCATCATGAGCAGCACCCGCCACATTAAAATATCTTAAGATTATGAATCTCAAATTTGAGGCTTTTGCAAAATCTGAAATAATTGTTTCTGTGAAAAGTTTAGAACTTCCGTAAGGAGATAAATTTGCAACAGGTGAAGTCTCATTTACAGGTTTATTATTTGGAGCATAAACAGCAGCAGTACTACTAAAGATATAACGCTCTACTTGATTTTCTTTGCTACCGTTTAATAAGTTCAGAGAAATATTAAGGTTGTTTGAATAATACTTGTAAGGTTCAGAAACAGATTCTGGCAGGGATTTCTTTGCTGCCATATCAATAACAGCATAAATATTATTTTTCTTAAAAAGGGAGTCAACAAAGTTTTTATCTGTAAGATCTCCCTCTTTTACTTTGAAATCTTTCACAGCGTCTTTATTACCTGTCGAAAAATCATCAGCAATTAAAAGGTTATAATCTTTATGATTTTTCAGTAAATTAGCTATATGAGAGCCAATATATCCTGCCCCACCAGCTATCAAAATTGTTTTTTTTGTACTCATCTTCTACGGTTGCCTGTTAAGCGCAAAATCATTAAAAAGAGATTTATAAAATCTAAATAGAGAGTTAGTGCACCAAAAATAGTTTCTTTATGATCCTCTTCTGTACCTTCATTTCCAATAATATTTGAATTTTTAATTTTTTGAGTATCATAGGCCGTCAGACCTGAAAAAATAACAATTCCAATAATTGAATATATTTTGCTATTAGCTCCTCCCATAAGGGATGGAAAAAACCAGCTCAACAAGCTAAAGCCAATCAAACCCCAAAGGCCCATATGACAAAATGTTCCTATTGGCCCTAAGTCCATTTTAGTAAAATAACCAAATGCACTTAGACCTGCAAAAGAAAAGGAGGTAACTAAAAACGCACTCATAATACTATCTTGAGTGTAAGCAAGAAAGATCACAGACAAAGTAAGGCCAGTTAGTCCCGCATATAAAAAATATATAAGTGTTGCAGCCATCGCTGAAAGATCTTTAATTTTTGCTGATAAATAAAAAACTGATCCCAGTTGGGCAATAATTAATGCCCAAAACACAATCTTATTACCAATAATTATATTAACAAGTTCTGCAGACTGGGAAGTGTAATAAGAAATAAAGCTTGTAAGTAGGACCCCAAAAGTCATCCATTTATAGACACCGGCCATAAACCTAGCGTTTTCAGCTGCAATACTTGGATTAATTCTTGTTTGTACATTCATCTAGACCTCTTTTAAACGAAAGAGTCTTTATGATAGGCTATTTAGGATAGTTCATCTACCCTTATTAAATTAAAAGGCTTTCTGTCTGCAAACGATATCTTAGAGGGAGTGCTTTTTCGACACTAGTATAGGCAGTTACTCCATTTTTAAAATCAATTACAGATTGATAAATCTCTTGCTCAACAAAACTCTTTAGAGGCTGCTCTACATCTTCAATACTTAAAATAGCATTAGAAACACTTTCATCCCATTGACCAATCAATTCACTAGGCCATGGCCTTAAGGTTTCTATTTTTCCTGGTGGATGTTTAAAACTGGTATCATGATAAGTGCTAAAGATACGGTAGTCATCTGTTACTTCCTCTCCTTTTTTGATATCTCTAATGGCCATCTCAAAACCATACCCAGTAGAAAGCGTGTTCGCATTGTCATCATGATTCATATACTTACCTAGATCCCAACTAATAATCCTATTACCCATATAATCTTCATAGGAGTAGGTTTCTATATAAGTTAAAAGTTTATCATCAATATTAGAAATTTCACTTTCACTAAGAACAATATCTAGCCCATCTTGGACAAAAGTAATTGTCCCTTTGGGAATATCCCTTGAGGCAATTAATCCATAGCCTTTCGTGTCAGATATCCATTCAATTTTAACCCAAGTAATAACCATGAAGAAATTTTTTACCTAAAACAAAAAAAAGTCACCTAAAAAATGATTAAAATTAAAAAAAAGATATAGGTGTGCTTACCAGGTTGCAAGCACGCCTATATCTTCCATTATATATTATGCCCGTTTAAATTATTTGCTCTCTTTCTAGCAATATTAAGGATTGTCCCCGGTGGGTAAAGTACTTCCTTCTCACTAGTATTAGAAGATATGGCCTCTACATAAGGACATGATCTGTTGATTTGTATAACAAAACACTCCCTGCCATCCCAATGCCTTTTATATTTTCAATTAACGATTATCGTAATCAGGTGGATAGGCCATTTTATCTAAGAGTCTTTTTTGATCTTCATCAAGTTCTTCATTTAAGCCTTCTTCGAATAATTTATTTGCTCGTTTTATAAACTCTTGATCAAGACTAGATTTTTGAGAGATGATGTATACACCTTTTTTTTCATTAACCACTTTGCACTCACCAAGCTTTTTCATATAATCAGGGCATTCTGCAGAGAATAGTGAATGACTAATAATCATAAATAAAATCGATGCAATTATTTTTTTCATACTAAATCCTCTAATTACCATGTTGTAAGCAATCCGATATCTTCCATTATATAATTATGTCCATCTGAACTATTTGCTTTCTTTTCAACTATATTAAAAATAGTTCCTGGGGGGCAAAGCACTTCTTCTTCTTTAACATGAGAAGATATAGGTGCCACGTATGCACAAGATCCATTAACCTGAATAACAAAACGATCCTGACCACTCCACTCCCAGCCAGATCTTTTAGAAGTACTGGTATAGGCTTCATAAACAATTGGTTGTCCTTCTAGGTGGTTTTCTGCAACGGGCTTAGGTAAGCTAGTCATTCTTTTAACTTCACCCTCATAGCCTTTTATTCTGCGTAAACCACTTATCGCGAGAGCTAAAGCTGGAGCAATCTCATCTAAATTTCTCCCAGACCATAAGGCCTTATTCATTTTCCCATAGCCAGAACCTGTATAGGCGCGTATTGCAATAAGTTCATACATAGCTTGATTGCTAACCCAATCGCCATTGCTTTTCATAAATCCATGTTTAATTGCAAACTTTTTAGAATTCCCCGATAAATTGATAGCAACTCCGTAGCCTAATTCTTGTAATCCTTCCCTAAGCTGTGCATCTGTATAATCTGAAGGTTCTTTTATTTTTTTCATATTCTCAAGATGTTTTTCAAGTCCTGGCATAAGTGAGAGATTTTCTAAGCTTTCTTTTACTTTCTCAACGGCTTGAGCAACACATTCTTCTTTATTTATGGCCCTATTAACCACTTGTTCAATAAGACAAGATTTATACTCCCTTTCAGTTCTAGCCTGACTAAGTGAGTCCCCAAAATTTTTCCCATTTAATACAAAATCTGGGTAATCTAATTTTTTAACTGCTGAAATTTTCGCATTAAGCACAATGCCACGCTCAAGACAATTAGAGTTTTTATTTTTACGACATTGAATAAATTCATCTTCAAGTTGCTCTACATCTTTAATGCTGACATCAAGATCTTTGGCCATGGTGAGAAGATCATTCTTATTATTTTTAAATTGAACTAGAAACACTTTTCCTAAATAAGAATCAGTATTTTTATTATCTTCAAACTCTCTAACACATTTCAGAGTCCTTTCCTTGTAGGCACTTGGATGCTTTAAGAATTTATAATTAGAAGGCGAAAAAACATGATCTAAATCCTTGAAACAAATTTGAACTGCAGAACGTGCCTTTTTGACAATTTCTTTTACATCTTCACCCTCTAAATCATAAGAGTATTGATTTTCAAGTTCATTTTTCACTAAACTTAGAAAAACTTTTCGATTCCCGTCAGCGAGACAGACTGAAACCACCTCTTGTTCATCATTGTTTTTATCTTCTACAGATTTTTTCTCATGCTCAACTAAGCGTTCAATAAACCCTGTTTTTGCAATTTTGCTGTACTCTTCTTTTTTACTAATATTAGATTTAATCACAGAGAAATTTTCAAAAAGGGCTATATTGTCTGGGTCAAGATTATTTATTGATTGCTGAACAAGCTCAGCATTGATGTTCGATGAAAACCTCTCTAACATCTCAGCTGATTTAGCAACTGCCATCGTTACGCAATTATCTTTATCAAAACCCTCTTTGAAAACTTGCTCTATAAGGCACTGCCTGTACCCCTCATTAGCTATAGTTGTACTAAAAGAGTTCCCCAGATTAATTTCATTAACGATTAAATCAGGGTACTCCAGATCTTTTTCTATACTGATATCATTATCAAGGACCAAGCCACGTACAAGGCAATAAGTATTCTTTTCTTTACTACATTGTATGAAATCTTGTTTGAGTTGGTCTTCACTTTTTAGGCCAACTCCAAACTCTTTAGCAAATGACTCTAGTTTGTTCTTGTTTGTCTTATATTGATGTGAAAACATTTTATTAAGATAACCAGGGGAGCTCTTAATTTCGTTGAACTTCATAATGCATTTTTCATTATAATCAATATATTCAACTGGATACTTTACAAATTTATAGTCAACGGGTTCAAAGATAGAGTCTGTATTCTCATAACAATTACTAACAATATTACGTGCGTTTTTTGCCAAAGACTCAATATCTTCATTGCCTAGTTCATATCTGTAGAGGTTTTCAAGTTCCATATCCATTAAACTTTCAAATACTTTTCTATTAGCATCTGCTAGACAAACAGAAGCTAATTGTTGATCGTATTTAGTTTGATACTTTGCAGAGAGTTTTCTATGTTCAAATAGGCATTCGAAAAAACCAGTTCTTGCAATATTAAGATATTCTTCTTTTTTAGAGTTATCAGATTTAATAGGGTAAAACTCATTAACCGCACTTAAATTATCTACACTTAAATTCTCTATTGCATTTTCTGTAATATCATTATTCGTAATAGTTAAAAAGTCATCTATCCTTTCTTTAGCTTTGCCAACGGACTCTGAGATACATTGATCTTTGTTAACTGCCTTTTTAAAAACTTGTGTTAAAAGGCATTTCTCATACTCTTCAATCGTAACTGCTTCAGTAATTGAGTTGCCTAGATTTATATCGCCAATTACTAGATCTGGGTACTGCAACTCTTTTTCAATTTTGATATTATTATTATTAAGAACTAAGCTTCTAATCAAGCATTGACTCTGTTTTTCCTTACGACATTGCTTAAATTCTTTAAGCAACTGACTTTCATCTTTTAAACTGCCTCCTAACTCTTTAACCATTAATTCTAAATCTGTTTTGTTTTTTGTATATTGATGTGAGAACATTTTGTTGAGATATGTATCATTAGTCATGGTTGCTCTGAATTTCTCAACACATTCCTCACTCATCTTAGCGTACTCAATTGGATACTTTGCAAATTTATGACTAATTGGCGCAAATGTACTATCTAATGCCTCAAAACAGTGTTGGACAATAAACTTTTTCTCTTTTTCTAGATCCTTTATATTCACGTCGCCTAAATCATAAGAGTGTTGTCCCTCTAACTCTTTATTGATCAAGTTCAGAAGAACTTCTCTTTTAGCATCAGCACCACATGATAACGCTACCTTTTGATCATCATCATTTTTGTGTTTTTCATCTAGCTCTTCATAGTCCACTAAGCATTCAGTAAAACTTGCTATTGCTAGTTGATTATATTCTTTTTGTTTTTCTTCGCTGGCCTGTACAAGTGAGAACTCATTAAAGATACTTAAGTTTTTAGGAGCTAGGCTTTCTAACGTATCTTTAATGACCTCAGCATCAATACTAGAGAAATAAATAATTTTTTCATTATCATCTAATTCCTTAACACTTTTGATTGCTTCATTAATACAAAGATTTATAAAATCATGCGTTTCATCTTTTACTATCTTTTCATACAGACATCCATGAACAAGGTTTGGTTTATTAACAAGATAGCTTATAGGAGATACTTTTTTACCGGAAACATTAACAGTCTTGCCCCCTAAAATATTTTCATAGGGAAGTTTTAAATTCATGTTAAGAAAAAAGAGATTACAAGATTTTTTGTCTTTTTTAGTCTCTATACATTCACTATAACTACTTAAATAAATAGGTTCATCAAAGTTTAGATTCTCTTGAAGTTCTTTAGGTAGAGTTTTACCATAACCCCTCAAATCAGCTTCATGATAAAGTGACTTTAGAGGATTAATCAATTGCTGATCCAAACAATTTTGTCTTGCAACTGAATCAATAATTGTCCCTGAGTAAGAACTTGCTGTCCAAATCTGTGATCTTATTCCCTGTGGCGTTGAGTTAGTATTGGTTTCAACTGTCGTTACATCACAGTTTTGTGGATCCTGATATAAGGTCAGAAGCTCTCTTTTTGTTTTTAAATATTTTTTTTCTTCATCTGTAAGAGTGTCATTTTGATCAAAGTCTTTTTCTATAAGCGAAGGTATGAGGTCTTTGTTCAAATACTTAAAGGCCTCTGCATAAGCAATATCAACACAAATCTTACTTATTGTTTTGCTAATATTTTCTAAACCAGTATTTTTAAGACTATAAGATACACATTTGTCATAATATGAACCTAATCTGTTAAGATAGGCTGCTTTATCTTCATTGGATCCTTTTTTTTCTAAATACTCGGGATAGATATTATCCTTAAGAAGCTTTTGCCTCTCACTATTATAAAGCTTTGCTAAATCATCTTCAGAATCACTTAGTATACAGCGATTTTCTTCTTGACCAAAAGCTAGGTTAAAATTTATAACCTCTGATATTAGTTTGTCTTTATCTTCTTTATACTTATCTTTTAATCCTTCTTCACCTACAATAGTCGCGATAAGTCCTACAAGGCCTAGGGTTTCTTCGCTCAATGATTGACTACATTTACCTTTCCCTTTTGCACAAGCAGTTTGTGCTGAAACCAAAGCCTTCTTGAAAGCATAGTCTTCATACTCTATATAATCATTTTTGTGGATGAGTTGAATGTTTTTTTGCATAAGCTCAATATCATTACCAATATCATTTTTATAGAGTTCAAAAAAACTTAAAAACTCATTAACTTTGTCACTTCTCTCACTTAAAGGTTGTGTAAAGCTAATGGCCACACCTTTATCATTTTCTGCAATTTTTGTTGTTTCATCCAAGGCAACGAGTGCCTTGGGATTATATTTGATAAGTCCACGAAAAAGATCTCCTGTGAGCAAGGTGACCTTTGAAGTCTCAGAAGAGCAATAACCTATATGGGTAGGTTCATCATCAATATACATTAATTCAGCATAATGAATAAGAGTTTGATGTTGACTCGGTTTACAAGAAAGAGCATGCACAGCTTGAATACTAAGCATCAATATCGCTAGTGATAAAAAAAATCTGCTCATCGTAATGCCTTTAAAACTCAATCCTCATGTTTTTATCGGCATTTATCCTTATAAACTTAATACGTGAGTAAAAAGCTACCTTTGTGTCATGTCAGTAATTTCTTATACTTAATTGGTATATTTGGACTATTTTTCTAAATCAGAGGCGGTAATTGAAATACTCTATATTTGAAATACAACTCACTTTTAAGACTGAATTCAAGTTGAAACTGGCGTAAAAACCTCTGAAGCAAAGTTTATTGTCATAGTTTCTAAGATAAAGTCCACAGGGATAATTATCATCATAAATTAGTAGAAATTAAGTATCCAGAGTATCCCAGATAAAACAATACTAATGCTATACCCTCTATCCTATTAATTTTCCCCTCACCTTTTATTCCTATACCAAAAATAAAAAGGATTAATGTTATCAAACACATTACAAACATATCTCTTGTGAGAATTTGATTTGAAACTGTTAATGGTTTAATTAAGGCCGATATTGAGACTACCGCCAATGTGTTAAACAAATTTGAACCTATAATATTTCCAAACGCCAAATCCGATTCTCCTTTAATTGCAGCAACTATAGATGAAATCATTTCTGGTAAGGATGTGCCGATAGCCACAATCGTAAAGCCTATGATTACATCAGATACTCCCAGTGATTTGGCCAAGGAAATCGAAGCCCAAGAGAACAATCTTGAACTTACAATAAGTATAAACAGACCAGAAAAAAGTTTAAAAAATGAGACTGAAATTTCCTCTGGATTTTGATTTAAAGAATTCACAATTTCTATACTAAAACTATCCTTGCTTTGCGAGTTACTCTCTTTAAATGCATAAGCAACGAATAAAATAAAAATAATTAAAAGAATTGATGCATCCACTCTAGTGATATGCAGATCTAATAGTAAGTAAGCCGAAAGACCAGTGACTAATAAAAGAAGAAGAAGCTCTTTTCTAAGAATTTTAGATAGCACTTTTATGGGTTTAATTATTGCAGTAACACCAAGAATCAAAGCTATATTAACAATATTTGAGCCATAAGCATTTCCAAGAGCAATATTATGCTGAGCTAAATAAGAAGAGATTGCTGAAACAAATAATTCAGGTGCAGATGTACCAAACCCTATTACGACCATCCCTATTAAAAGAGGGGACATTTTATAATGTATTGAAATCTTTGCTGCACTATCTACAAAACGGTTTGCACTCCAAAAAAGAATCATTAATCCAATAACTAAACTAGAAATATATAAAATCATTTAAGCAACTTTTTCTATACTGAATTACTTACGCAAAAAAACGTTTTTCACCAATAATAAGTATTTTCATTTCATAATCAACTTTGTTCGAATGACCTACAGCTCTGGAAACTCATTAAAGGACTTTATGTTTTTATCTGTTTCACACCAATCTAACTTTGTACTTAAAAAACAATCTGCATTCGGTCTAAACTTATTTGGTTCTTCAATAGATGATATTGCGACGCTGAGATAATCAACGTCTCCTTTTCCATAGTTCATAAGCCTAGAGCCGCATTTTGAACAAAAAGTTCTTATTCCACCCGTCGATTCATACTCTGCAAGCTTTTCTTTTCCTTTGATAAACTTTAATGTATTTCTTTGAGCGAATACCTGTGTGGCAAAAGCACTGCCTGTCGATTTACGACATCTTTTACAATGGCAATTAATAACCATGCTTGGGACTTCCTCTGTTTGAAACTCAATTTCCCCACACAAGCACTTTCCATTAAACATCAGAGTTACTCCTAACCAGTTCGAGATTTGCAAAAAGAGTATAAAAAACCCTTGTAAAAACAAGGGGGTTTAAGTGGTGCCCCGACGTGGGCGATTATCGAACTACATTACTCACTTCTTGTTTTAAGAGCTATTCTGCGTCTATCTTTTGAATGAGTCGGCAGTTTCTCTTCCAAGTTATCCAGCCTTTCAAAGACAACTTTAAAAAGCTGATTCGTTCCCCTTTCTAAAGAGTCTATTTTCTTAGAGCTCTCCTTCTCAAACATCAAAAAGCTTCTAAGTTTCGTAAATATTCTCATGATCGAAATATTGACTTGTACTGCCTGCTTGCTTTTTAATACACTCGAGAGCATCGCAACACCATTCTCAGTAAAAACAAGAGGTTGCTTGCGTTTTCCACCCCAGTTATCACTTGAAGTCGCAAATTGCGACTTCAAGATGTCATTCTCACCTTTGGTTATTGGAAACATAAAATCCTCAGGAAACCTTTCAGCGTTCCTTCTAACTTGCTCATTTAACCTTTTGGTTTCAACTCCATAAAGCTTCGCCAGGTCACTATCAAGCATCACTCGCTGTCCTCGAACAACAAAAATCATATTTTGAATTTGCTCTAACTCAATATTCATTTATCCTCCATAGGAATCAATGGATTCGAATAACAAAATTGTTCAATTAACTAAAGTCTAAATCAGAAAAAGGTTTTTATTTTTCATTTTTGAAATGAAGTAGCCGATCATCTAATCTATTACAAGATGCTCTTTGAATAAGACCTGAGCGTTATCCCTAACAATCATTCGTCGCTCTTTATCTGTAAGTGGATACTTATTTAGAAGGTACAAATGACCTGCGGGATGAAAAACTGGCCAGTCTGAACCCAAGAGGACTTTTTCAATTCCAAACTCTCTCCACACATTTACAAATCTTTTCCCAAGATCCTCTGGCCACATCACCAAAGAACTAACTTCTGTATAAAGATTTTTTGGAGCATTTTTTAACATCGCAAAATTTCGACCAAGATTGTGGGCAACTATAATCTTAACTTGAGGATACTTTTTTACTATATCAAAAAAAACCTTAACTTCTCTACGATCATTATGATTGATATGAATCAAAATAATAAGTTTGTCCGAGGCTGCCAAAAAAACATTCTCAAGGTTTTGTCGATTTGATTTGTTAAGAAGTGAAGCCTTTTCAGAGACTAAATGTAGTTTTAGTCCAACGCTATTGTTATCTATGCACCGTTTTACCTCACTATTGGCCC
>CAYGJN010000017.1:0-29342 GCA_964350135.1 uncultured Bacteriovoracaceae bacterium
AGAGAGAACCTTCAATGGATCTTAAAGACGGAAGTCGTGCAAAAAGTATTGCAGAAAGACTTGGATTTATAAGCTTCGAGGAAGATGAATTTGATCGTCCAACTTTCATCCGAAACGAAGAAAGCAGAAAATCCACTCGACCTGAATAAGGTCATTAAAATTTTCATTCTCCGAGGGCCCTCTTATTGAGGGCCTTTTTTATAAGGCATGAATAAAAGTCTGAGGACGATAACCTAAAATATTTTCAAAATATCTTTTAGTTTCAATTCGAAGAACTTCCTCTATCTCTTTTGTTGATCGAGCCAACTCTCTTTTTAGATGAATTTTTAGTTTATCAAGATGATCAGTGGCAATCTTAGGCAGACCACTTGTGGATAGATATAATGCATTTCTCTTATCTTTTTGAACAGAGATAAAAACACATCCTCTTCCGGCCATCTTTCTTCTTTCTGAAAGACTTTCCTTTTCGATAGGAATATTTTTACCGTGAATAAAGATTGGATCAAGAACCTCTTTTTCGACAACTTCACATTTTAGATCTTTAAAAAGTGAGTAAGTGGAGAAATTATTCATAAAATATGAAGCTGCTTGTGGATAAACCTCTTTTATAAAATCAACATGTCTTCTTAAAAAGAACACCTCTCCATGTATAGGAATAATATCTGTAGGAGCATATTCTTTATAAAGTATTTCCAGATCCTTTTGTCCTGCATGCCCAGATGCGTGTATTGGAAGATCTCTCTCTGTTACAATTTCAACACCTAAAGCAGTTATTTGGTTCATTATATTATTAACAGAGTTTTCATTGCCAGGAATTGTCTTTGAGCTAAAAATAACTCTGTCGCTTGCACCCAAGTGAAAACCTTTATACTCGTTACTTGAGAGCCTTCTGAGTGCACCAAAAAAATCACCCTGACAGCCAGTTACAAGAGCAACATACCCACTTTCGTAAGATTTTGCTTGCTCTTCATTGATGAAAACATCTTTAAGATCTTTAAGAAAGCCTAGTTTGTCTGCAACGTCAGTATAAGAATAAATAGAGCGACCTAAAAAAGTAAGTTTCTTTTTTCTTTTTTTACAAATATTTATAATTGTTTGAACACGATGAATATTTGATGAAAATAAAGTTATATAAGCATTTTTCTTAGTTTCTAAAATAGCTTGATCAAGTCCTGATATAGTATCATTTTCAGAAAGAGTCTTTCCCTTTACGAGAATATTAGTGCTATCGCATAATAGGATCTTCTTATCAATTCCCTTACTAAGTTTTTGCAGCTTTTTAAAATCAAAATACCTTTCATAGGGTGTTTTATTATCAACTTTAAAATCAGAAACATAAAAGGCACTAAAGTTTTTCTTATGATCTGTAATATGTAGTCCAAAAGTTTCAGGTATTGAGTGATTAACGTGAACGGGACTAATAAAAAAATCTTGAGTTGATATAGTGTCTGACTCTTTATAAATATGAATTTCTTTTTGAAACTTAAGTCTTTTAAATTGATCTCTGATAAGCTCGGCTGCAAAAGGAGGCGACCAGAGTTCAGTTTCAGGAAATTTTTTGCAAAAATGATAAACAGCGCCTATATGGTCTTGATGTCCATGAGTAATAATAATTTTTTCAGGCGCATCAGGTAAGATATTATAATTGGCCACAAGGTATTTGAGTTCAAATAAGTTTTCGTCAGGAAAGAGAATCCCGCAATCTATAATGAAACTGTTTTTTTGACCTTGAATCCAAATAAAATTCGAGCCGATTTCTCCAACTCCTCCAATAGGAGTGAAATTAAAGATTGAGGAAGCTGCCTTCCTCTGGTGTTGATTTTGTGCCATTACTAGATTCTATGAGTTTTTCAATCTTGGCGGCAAGGATTCTCGCAGCAATATCAGTTTCTTCACCTACAGTGAAGTCAGCGTAATGCTTTTGGGGGTCCAGATATTTAATATACATGGGACGAACAGTTGCATAGTACTGATCAATAACAGAATCCAGGGAACGGCCTCTCTCCTGTACATCCCTGTGGAGTCTCCGGGTAAATCTGATATCAGAATCAACATGAAGAAATGATTTAATATCTAACATTTTTCTAATTTCATCATCAATGAGAGCAAAGATACCTTCAAAAATAAGCACTGGCTCAGCAGTTATAGTTTTAGTTTCACCGGTTCTTGCACTAGTTGCAAAATCATAAACAGGCGTTTCAATTGGTTGACCTTGTTTTAAAGCAAAGAGATGCGATCTCAATAATTCCCAGTCGAATGCCTGAGGATGATCAAAATTAGCTTTGCCAGCAATTAAATTATTTTCTGGCTGAGGATCTAGATAATAAGAGTCCATATGAAGGATTTGAACGGGGGCATTGCCTAGAAGGGAGATGATCTTTTGAGCAAAAGTTGTTTTGCCTGAACCAGATCCACCTGCAATACCTACAATATACATTTTAATCCTCATTCAAAGGGTCAAATCTAGCACAGCTCACTACACATTAAAGGCTTAAAATGATATTTTAGTAAGTATTACACGAGGTAAATACTTGAAATCTCTAGTTTTAATTTTAATTATTCTAAATTTTCCAACCTTGTATGGAAAAACCATAAGAATTGCTATCTCCTCAGTTCCAAATAACTTAAATCCACTTTTTTCTACAGATAGTAATTCTCAAAATATTGGCCGCCTTACTCATTTATCTCTGATTGACTCTGATTCAAATATGAAGCCTTTTTGTAGGCTTTGCGAATCTTATAAAGAGCAGATTCTTAAAACAGGTGAACATATTATTTCTTTTAAGCTTAAAAAAAATATTAAGTTTTGGAATGGTGAGATTGTTAGTGCAGAAGATGTGAAAAAATCCATTTTTTATTTCACTTCCACAGAAAAGAGTCTTAATTCAATTTTTAGATTCTCATTTTCAAAAATAATTGAAGCAAAACTTATTGGACCATTTGAAATTTCTTTGAAGTATCAAAACTACTCCTTAGAAAACCTTAATAATTTAACTCTTTTAAAAATTATAAAATACGAGAATAATCAAATAATTGGAAGTGGTCCTTATAAATATGGAAAAATTGAACCGTTTTCTTTCGAGCTTATCTCCCTTAGAAAAGACAGGCCAAATTTAGTTTTTAAAGTAGTTAAAGATGAAACAACTTTAGCCTTAAAGCTTTTAAATTCCGAAATAGATCTGTCTCTTGCTGAAATGAGTCCAAGGAAAATTAATTGGCTGAAAACTAATGGTAAAGAAAAACTTGATTTCTTTGAAAAAGAGAGTGCGATTTATAAATATATAAATATGAATCATAGAAGGAAGCTTTTTCAGGATAAAAAAGTGAGAAAGGCTCTTTCTCTGTTAATTCCACGTGAAAAAATTCTTCAGTATAAACTAAAGGATACAGCTATTCTATCTTTTGGCATGCTATCGAAAGCTTTCGATGGACTCTATTATAAAAAAGAAATTGATAAGTATAACTTCACTGAGGCAAATAGATTACTAGATGAAGCTGGTTATAAAAAAAATAAAGAAGGGATACGTTTTAGTTTAGATTGGAAGGTTAGCAATAATAGATCTGTCCTAGAGATGATTGAAGTTTTCAAGGACTACTATAAAAAAGCAGGTATTAAAGTCAATATTACCATTCAAGAATGGGGAACATTTATGAGGGGTATTAAGACAGGAAATTTTGATATTTATATGAGTCAATGGATAGGCTTTACAGGTCCAGACATGCTCCGTTTTGTTTTTCATTCTGAAAACATTCCTCCAAAGGGAGCAAATAGAGGAGCCTATATAAATACAAATCTTGATGAGATTTTGGACAAGGCTAATATTGAAGGTAATACAGAAAAAAGAACTGAATTGTATATAAAAGCACAAAAAATTATAGCAGATGAATATCCATATATTAATCTATGGCATCCCAAAGTAATATGGATTGCTAGAAGTTGTTTAAATAAATTGGTCCCATATCCTAATGGTGGATTTATTCCTCTTTTGAATATCGAGTCTCATTGTGAATGAAAATTATTTTTTAATAGAATTAGATATTAAAAAGCTTAGTCTTAACAATATTTTAGAAATTAAAGATATTGCTGTTAATTTATATGACTGCCAAGGAATTGAAGAGTTTTCAATGATAGAAAGTGAAGTTGATGATTTGCTTGGAGAAAGGTCTTACTCTGGTGGAGACCTTCCTGAGTCAGTTCTTGATGAAGTTAACTTACATAACGAGCAAAACTCAACAACCCTTAAATTTTATTTTAGCGGTGAAAAGGCACAGATAAATGCTGAGCGATTTAGCAAAGAGTTAGAAAAAAGAGATTTAAGATTTCATTTTCAAGAGGAGCCTTGGCAAGATTGGAATAAGACCTGGCGTGCACATTATTCAGAAATTGTTGTATCAGATGAAATGAGTGTTATACCAAGCTGGGAGAAGGAAAAATCAGCGACAATAAAATACCCGATTTATATTTACCCTGGAATGGGCTTTGGCACAGGAGAGCATGAAACGACCTTTCTTTGTTTGAAGCTATTATATAAATATTATAAAGATATTAATCTAGACTCTTGTATGGATTATGGTTGCGGTTCGGCCATCCTTGGCATCGCTGCTAAAAAACTTGGTGCTGGCCATATTACTCTTTATGATATTGATGAGAATGCACTAAAAAACTCTCAACAGAACATTGATTTAAACTTTGAAAAAGAGATAGGTTTTGAGTTAACTCTGCCAAGTACTAATGATTTCTCAAAAACTTATGATCTTGTTTTTGCAAATATTCTTGCCAATGTTCTTATAATTGAAAAAAATAAAATTTTTAACCTTCTTAACAAAAAAGGCTTACTCATCTTATCTGGAATCTTATTGAATCAAGAAAAAGAGATCAGAGAGAATTATCAGAGTTTAAACTTGGAATTTGTTGAGACAGTCACTAAAGGTGATTGGGTGGCTTTGGTGTTTAAAAATGAGAGCTGAATTCATAGAAGACTTAAAGGATTATAAACAAGGTGACACCCTGGAGCTTAAGGCAAAAGACTTTCATCATCTTATAAATGTAGCACGTTTGAATATTGGAGAGGCTATAATCTTTCTAGATGGGTATGGACTTAAATCTTTAGCAACTACATTAGAGATCACAAAAAAAATAATTATTTTTAAGCTAGAAACAATGGAGCAAGTTGAAAGATCTTATCAAGTAGACTTAGTTCTTACCTTAAACAAAAAAGATGCAACTGATCTAATGCTTAAGATTTCCAGTGAACTTGGAATAAGGAAAATATATCTTACTTACTCAAAATATTCTCAGAGAGAAAAAATTAATTTTGAAAGAATGAAAAGAGTTATGATCGAAAGTATTAAGCAATCTAATAATGCTTATTTACCAGAAGTTGTAGGCCCTAAAGAGTTTTCTGAAATTAACTATTCTTCTTATAAAAATATTTTCTGTTTTAGCCTTAGGCAACAAAAAAACAAAGCAGCTTCTATTGCTTTAGGCCAGGGTGAGTTTCTAATTGTCCTGGGCCCAGAGGGAGGTCTTTCAGATGAAGAGGAACTATTACTCGCTGATTATAAGACTAAGTATATTAATTTCCCAACTCCAATAATGAGAAGCCCTACGGCCCTAGCTTCAGCTTTTGGTTGGCTTATTGGAATGAGTAATTGAGTTGCTAGGTTTTTATTAATATGAGAATCTAGGCACACGGAGATAAAGATGGACGCAACACAGAATAATTCAAATGGAAAAGCTGATCTTTCAAACTTTTTAGATCAAGAAGACTTCAATGTTGAGTTTAAACCACTGACCTCAGGGCTAGGTTTTAAAAATGGCGATGATCTTAAGCATGATCTTCTTCAGCAAAAAGCACTTAATAGCTTCAAGGCAAAACAAAAAACAGAACCACTAGCACCAAAAGTCTCTGAAGCAAAAGACTTTGGTGAGCTTGCTCCTTTTTATGATGAGACTGCAAATATTCCAAGGCCGATAACAGAGGCCTCTCTTAATAGAGTTAATATTGAAGAAAAGACAATGCCTGAAGAAGAGCACTATATTGAAAGAGAGTTAAAAGAAGCTTCAATATTTTTAAGAGGCCTTGCTCATTTAATCGATATTTCTATAGTGTTATTTTTTACCTCACTTACAGCACTTTTAATTCTTTATATAGGAGCTCTTAATCTTAATGAATTAACAGGCCTTGGCTTAATAGATGAAGGAATGCTTTTTGCTGGAACTTTGTTTATTTTATTCTATTTTTGCTATTTTACTTTTAGTGACTCATCAAAAAATTCAAGTCTTGGAAAATCTGCTGTTGGTCTTTTGCTTCTAGAAAAAAATGGAGCTAGGCCAAATGTCAGATCTACCTTCTTTAGATCATTTATAACTATTCTTAGTTATCCATTATTTTGTCTTCCATTAATGGCCGGTCTACAAGATAAGCTTTCAGGAACGATCGTTACCGAGAGTTATGAATAAGACTGAAGAACTCGAATCTTTTCTTTTGAAAAATAAAAACAAGAAGATTGTTTTTACCAATGGATGCTTTGATATAATTCATAGGGGACATGTTGCTTATTTAAATGAAGCAAAATCACTTGGAGATGTTCTAATTCTTGGTCTTAACTCAGATGCTAGTGTTAGAAGGCTTAAAGGTGACTCACGACCCATCAATAATGAACAAGATAGAAAATTTGTTTTAGAAAATTTAAGATCAATCGACTTTGTTCATATCTTTGATGAAGATACCCCTTATGAACTTATTAAATTTATTTCACCTAGTATTCTTGTTAAGGGTGGGGACTGGGAAATATCTGAAATTGTCGGTTCTGACCTGGTTTTGGCAAGCGGCGGAGAGGTAAAAAGCTTGAGCTTTATAGATGGTTACTCAACTACGGCCGTTATTAATAAAACAAAAAATTAATCCGACTTTTTTACTATAAAATTTAAAACGCTTTACTAATACATACTTAGAAAAACGTAGTTTTTTAATCAAGTTAAAAACAAAAAACTTTAGAAAAAAAACATCAAGTATATTTTATCTGACACCGATGCATTGGGTGAAGTTGCTGTGGGGGTAGCTTCAAGAAACAAACACGGAGTTTGTTTCTCAACACTCATGCACGGAGGCTCCTAATCGAGGAGACTTTATGGGTTTCAGAATTAACACAAACGTGCCAAGCCTTGTGGCACAACGTAACTTAGAAAAGGTACGTGGAGAACAAGACAAATCATTTCAAAAATTATCTTCTGGTAATCGAATTGTAAAAGCCGGTGACGATGCTGCTGGTTTAGCAATTAGTGAGAAGATGAGAGCATCCATCAGATCTAGTAAGCAAGCTACTAGAAACGCAAACGATGGTGTATCTCTTATTCAAACTGCTGAAGGTGGAATGAACGAAATTTCAAACATCTTAATTAGATTAAGAGAACTTTCTGTTCAAGCTGCTTCGGACACTGTTGGTGACGTAGAAAGATCTTTTTCAGACAAAGAATTTCAAAGTCTTGTTCAGGAAGTAGATCGAATTGCATTAGCAACAGAGTTCAATGGTAAAAAACTTCTTAATGGAGAAGGTGATACATTTGAATTTCAAATTGGTATCAATTCAAACAAAGATGAAAGTACTATGCAGTATGAATCTTCTAAGTCTGATGTTAAGTCAGGTACACTTGGTATCGATGGACTTAATGTAACATCTAGAGACGATGCACAATCAAATCTTTCTCAAATTGATGACGCGATGGAAGCTATCAATGGTAACAGAGCAGATTTAGGTGCACTTCAAAACAGATTACAGTCAACTGTAACTAACTTACAGATTTATACTGAAAACTTATCCGCTGCGAATTCTCGAGTTAGAGATACAGATATCGCTGCAGAAACATCAACTCTTACTAAGAATAATATTCTTGCAAACTCTGCAACAGCTATTCTTGGACAGGCGAACTCTTCATCAAGTGCTGCCTTAAGACTGATTGGATAATTTATAACCTAAAGAAAACCATTTTAAAGTCCCCCCTCCTTCGAACGAAGGACGGGGGCTTTGAAATGGTTTTATCTCCTTAAGACCTTCTTCTTATAAGCATTCTTACAGATACCATTTATACCTACCAAGAGACTTATTTCGATTCATGTCCTTATATAGGGTATTTTTTTACAAAAATATTTAATTCATAAGCTATTAAAATTACACAATAATTAAACTTTTTTTACTGATTTCAAGCTATTCCTGACTAAATTGCTAAAGTTTTGAGAGGTCTTGGCGATAGGTGGGTTGTCCGACCCAAACAGTCGGTCAAAAAAAAGTTTAACCCTTATCAGGAGTGTGACAATGGGCTTAAGAATCGCAACAAACATTGCATCTCAAGAGGTGCAGAAGAACTTGAACAGGGTTTCTGGAAGTGCACAGGAATCTTTAAGCAAGCTCTCAAGTGGTGAGAGAATCACCAAAGCAGCAGATGATGCTGCAGGTTTAGCAATCGCAAAAAGACTAGAGGCTACAAGCCGAGGTCTAAAGCAGGCTAAGCGAAACGCCAACGACGGTATCTCTTATGTTCAAACTGCAGAAGGTGGATTGAACGAGGTTTCAAACATGCTAACTAGGATGCGTGAACTCTCGGTACAAGCTGCATCGGATACAGTTGGTGACAATGAAAGAGGTCTACTGGATAAAGAGTACCAACAGCTTATCCAAGAGATTGACAGAATTTCAGAATCTTCAGAGTTTAATGGTGCCAAGCTATTAAATGGTGAAGGAAATGGAACTTTAACATTTCATGTTGGTGCAGAAGCAGGTGAAGCGAACAAAATTGAATTCGACTCTGCTGAAACTAACTCAACAGCCGGTAATATCGGTGTGGATGGGTTAAGTGTGTCTGACAAAGATGGTGCAGAAAGTGCGATAGGTGATATCGACGGTGCCATCGATCAAATATCTGGTTTCCGTGCGAACTTAGGTGCGATTCAGTCTAGACTAGAGTCTACTGTATCAAACTTAGACTCTCAGGTGATCAACCAAGACAGTGCTAAATCAGTAATCCTAGATGTGGATGTTGCTGAGGAGGCTTCTAAGCTTGCAAGTTCTAACGTAATTAAGCAAGCAGGTATCTCTTCATTAGCACAAGCTAATAATATACCTAACTCAGCTTTAAAGCTTATTTAGTAATACTTAATTGGCGGACGAGAAATTGTCCGCCAATCTTAAATTAAGACGTGAGTGAAAAAAAGATATAGATTAGGAGATGGAAACATTTCCTAAATTAAGCCCACCCACTTGCAGGTATAAGCTTATGCTTATGCCTGTGAGGGGGGCTTTAAAAAAGAATGATAGAGATAGTAACATGACAACAACAGCAGGAAGAAATTCTCTCATTCAAAACGAAAACAGCAAGGTCATTTTTAATACTCTAAGAGATGTTAAAGTTGGCCATGAAAAATGTTTAGCGTGGAAGATGAGTAAGAATCAAAAAATAACTGCTGAGATTGAGATCGATGTTATCAGAAAGTTCAACAATGAAGTTGTTTTTAAGGCCAAGGACGAAGGACAACTTGAAAAATTAAAACTTATTATCTCTGGATCTGAAAAAATAAATATCTTCTTAGTTTCTAAAGGCGTTCTCTTTCAAGCCGACTTTAAAGTTTTTGATCATGAGAACAAACTTGTCTTAAAATTCCCTCAAATGATTGCTCAGGCCGAAAGAAGAAAAAGTTTAAGATTAATTCTAGATGAAAAAGTAGATTCCAGTATTAACTTCTTAAAGAGCTACTTTGACAGAGACAATAAAATCCAGACCCAAGGCTTTAAAAAAAGCTGCTATGATCTAAGTTCTGGAGGACTTTCTTTTATCATTAATCATAAAGAGACTAAATTTTTCAATACAGGCGAAGAGCTATCTGAGATTAATATTAAATTCGATGGACTTGAGCATAAGGTTCAAGGAAAAATTGTTAATCTAATCCCTGTAGATCCAGGTCCTCAAAATAAACTGCTTTACGCAGGTTTCCGAGTTTGCATTGAATTCAATGAAATTGATGGGATAACAAAAGATCTAATCGACATCTTTGTTTTTAAGCATCTTGATATTGAGACAAAAGCCTCATAATCCTTTAAAATATTAATATGAGTATTTCAATTATCTCTGATGTCCATATTAGTGTGGAGTCAGATGACGCCCATAAAACTATGATGAGCTTTTTTGATCACCGCCTGGTGCAGGACTCTGACTCAGTTTATCTCTTGGGCGATATTTTTGACCTTATGGTTGGAAATCACAAGGGCTATCTAGAAAAGCATTCTCAGTTTTTTGAAAAACTAGGAGACCTATTAGTATCGGGAAAAGAGGTAAGATACTTTGAGGGAAATCATGATTTGCATTTAGAAAAACTTATTAAAGCATATCTAAAAAAAAATAATATAGATGATAGCAAATTCTTTGTTCATACTGAGTTCCATGAGTTGCAGAGATGGGGTCGCAAGCATTTCTTTGATCATGGAGATAATATTGAAATAGGAAATATTGAATATAAAAAATATAAAGCTTTTATTACTCATCCTGTTTTGAGATTTGTTGCAAATTATATTATGCCATATTCAGTACTCCATTATTTTGGAGAGAGAGCAAGTAAAAATTCAAGAGAAAGAGGCTATCTTGATTTTGATGAAGAATCTGTCAGAAGGTCCTACCGTGATGCTGCAAAAGTGGTAGCGGCAAAAGGTTATGACTATATTGTATGTGGGCATTCTCACGTAAAAGATGATTATAGTGAAGGGAGCTTTGTTTACTTAAATAATGGTTATGCTCCAGCAAGCAAAAGTTTTATCTTGCTCGATAGCTCTGGTCATAAATTTGTTAATTTAGAGGAGTCATAGACTTTACATAAGTTGAAAGCCCTTTACCGTAAATTTCTTTAACAAATGAAATTGTCCTTACCTGTGAATCATCTTCAGAAACTTTTTTGTCTACAACAATAAGCTTGTCTGCTTGATTAGCTATTTGAGGTAAGTGAGTAATCGCAATAACCTGTGAAAACTCAGTAACTTCTTTTAATGCTTTACCAATAAGAAGAGCTGTCTCGCCTCCAATGCCGGTGTCTATTTCATCAAATAAGAAGATTGAAATAGAGTCTTTAGAAGAGAGGACTTGCCTTAATGCTAAGAGTATTCTTGAAAGTTCACCTCCAGAAGCAATATCTTTAATTAAGTAAAAACCTTCCCCTTTGTTTGTTTGGGACATGAAATTCACCTGAGTCAGCCCAGTTGAATTTAATGTTTGAAGTTTTTCCACTTCAAGCTCTAGATGAGCGTCTTTCATATTAAGCTTTCTAATTCTTTGGGTTAAAAGCTTGGAAAGTTCTAGAGAGCCTTTCTTTCTTTTGTTGTGAATCTCATTGGCCATCTTGGTGCATTGAGTTTTATAGAGAGAAATTTCTTTATCAACAGCATCTATATCAACATCAATATTGTTAAGCTCACGAACCTCATCTTTAAAAGATTTCAAAGATGTAATAATCTTGCCCGTGTCTCCACCGTATTTTCTTTTAAGTTTTTGATACTTATCTAGCTCAGTAAGGATTTCCTCAAGGTCTTCAGACTTATCTTCTGAAGTTTCACTTCTAGATATTTCGTAAGAGAAGTCTTCCATATGGGAAAGAGCTTCTTTTAAACCTTCAATATAAGTTGATGAAATAAGATCTTGATAACCTTCAGATAAGTTAATTATAGTTTTAAGTGTATCAATACTATTAGTGTTACCATCACTTAAAAGTGATTTTATTTTCATGAAGTCATCTTGAGCATTTTTGAGATTTAAAAGTTTGTTTTTTTCAATAACAAGAGATTCTTCTCTCTCAATAGAGGGATTGATTTTTTCAATTTCATTGATTTGGAAATTAAGAAAATCAATTCTTTGGGTCCTTATCTCTTGATTTTTATTAAGAGATTCTTTTTTTATCTCTAGCTCTTTTAGTTTTTCATATAAAGTAGTGTAGGCATCAACTTTTTTATCAAGAACACAAAATCGATCAAGAAGCTTTAGTTGGTAATTTGAATTTAAAAGCTTTTGGTTTTCAAATTGTCCTACAAAGTCAGTAAACCTTTTAGAGAAACTTTGTAATATTTGAAGGTTGCATTGCTGAAAATTTAAAAAGCATTTAGAGCTGCCATTGTGATAGATAATACGCTTAATATGTATTTCATCATCGTTAAATGGGTAATCAATCTTGTTGCAGTAATCTTTAATTATTGTATCTTGAGTTTTGTAGACGGCTTCAATGACAGAAAAATCAGATCCAATACGGATAAATTTTTTATCAGCTCGTTGTCCCATGATAAATTGAAGAGCATCCAGGATAAGACTTTTTCCAGAACCCGTTTCCCCAATAATTGCATTTAGACCATCTGTGAAATGAACATCTTCATGCTTAAAAGTTGCAAAATTGGTTAAAGTGATTTTTTCTAGAAAAATATTTTTCACTTCTGACCCTCTCTTTTTCCATGGAAAAATTTCTCACGTAAAGTATTAAAATATTTTTTATCTGGATTTTTAATAATATTAAAAAAACGTCTTTCTTTTTTGATAAGTACACTAAAGTTAGGAGAAACTGCCATAGCTTTTTGGCCATCAAGAGTAAGTTGCATTTCAACTTTATCCTTGCTGTTAATATGAATTGAATTATTATCAGCAAGAACGAGGGGTCTATTTGTTAAACTATGTGGACAAATTGGTGTAAGGATAAGAGATTTCACGCTTGGGCTCACAATTGGCCCACCTGCGGCAAGTGAGTAGGCAGTTGATCCGATGGGGGAACTTATAATAAGTCCATCACCGCTTAAATTAAAAATAAGGTCATCCTCAGTTTCTACACAAAGTGTGAACATTCGGGAAATATTGCTTTTACCAACAACAGCATCATTAACAAAATAACTTTTATCAATAATTTTTGCACCAGAGAGAACAGTCGCAGAAAAGAGATTAATTTTTATTATTTCAAGTTTGCCTGAGAAGACAAGAGTAAGTTGTTCATAAAAGTCACGCTTATAAAACTCCGTAATAAAACCAAGATGTCCTAGGTTCACACCAAAAATTGGAGTCTTGTCTTGTTTAGCATATTTTGCCAAACCAATTAGGGTGCCATCACCACCAAGTGAGATGATAAGATCTGATTTATGAAAAGTGTCTTCTTTAGAAATAAAGCCATCTACTTTTGCTTGTTTATTTTTAAGGATTTTTAGAACTCTTTTTTCATCTCTTTCAATAAAGTAAACGTTCTTTTTTCTTCTTTTCAACCAAAGAATTAAATTAGGAATAAGATTATTAAATTCGATAGTCGATTGTGGTTTTAAAACGATTGTAATATTTTTTAGATTTTTACTCATTTTGCCTCGTAGATATTAATCTAACTTAGCATAATATTGAGAGCTTCTTCTAGGTCTTCAAAGGGCTTTCTGATTAATGGGCAGCCATAGGTCGCGGCCTTTGATAAAACTTGCTCAGAGCTATAAGCAGTGATGATAACGAAGGTTTTAGCAATCAGCTCAGGCTCAAGAACTCTTTTGGAGTCTTCAATTATATCAAATCCGGTGACGTCTTGCAGCATGAGGTCGCAAATAATTTTGTTGTATTTATTCTCACTGATAAGACCCAGGGCCTCTTTGCCAGTAGATACCGCATCAACTTGAGCTCCTTTTTTCTCAAGAAGCTTGGTTAGAGATTTTCGAATAAGATGTTCATCTTCAATTAAAAGTACTTTCATGATTCTTTGGTAAGCTTAGTTTAAAACAAGCGCCGGCATAAAATTTATCTATATACTCTAGGTTACCATTTAAGCGTCTAGAAAGATTGTGGCAAATGGAAAGTCCAAGGCCTGTACCGTCTTTTTTTGTAGTAAAAAATGGCTTAAAAATTCTTTCTTTAAGTTCTTGGGGGATTCCTGGGCCGCTGTCACCGATAAAAATAGAGTATTCGTCGTCTTCTTCTTTTAGCTCGATAATAATTCTTTGAGCTTCAGTTCTAATAAAATTATCTCTCATGGCCTGGATAGAGTTAATAATTAGATTAAAAAGTATTTGGCTTATCCATGTTGGGTTAGAAGTTATATTTGCATCTTCATTATTATAAAAATTAATTTCTCTTTTAATATTGCGAATTTCACTTTTAGCAATTTTTAAAGTTTCTTTTATAATATCCACAATGTTTACGCTTTGGAGCTTATCATTATAAAGCTGGGAAAAATTTTGTAAGATAGACTGAGATCTTTCAAGGTTAGTAATAATATCACCAAGGATTTCCTTTGAGTCACTGTCATTGGTTTCACCTCTTAAAATGTCACATGTGAGCTTCATTCCAAAAAGAGGGTTACTTAGCTCATGGCTTAAAGTATTTAGAAGGTTGCCAAGAAGATGAATTCTTTCGTAATGATTAAAATCTGTAATAAGATCATGACTTTCTTTTTTATAAATTTTCATTGATGTATTATTGGTAAGAATTTTTTCTGTATGGCCATCTTCATACTGGTGAGAGAGTCTGTAATCGTTAGAAAAAATTTCTCCAGTACTATCATCAAGAGTAATTCCATAAGGTAAAATCTTAAGACAGAGGTATTGATAGTAAATCTGTCTTTCTCTTTGTTCATTTTCTACTAGTTGCTCCAGATAAGACTTAATTGAACTTAGCACTTGTTGAAAAAGTTCTGACTCAGTATCACTAGGCGGAATAAAACTTCCTCTTGATAGAATAAAAACAACATTGTGAAGTTTTAGCTCTAGTGGTTTTGCTAAAAAGGTTCCAGTTGTATTCAAAGCACTGTTTAGATAATTACTAGCATTAAAGATTTTAGATTTACTTTTTCTAGAATTTAAAAAAAGTTTATTAAATTTTGAAATTGGAAATAGGCTTACTTCTGTTTTTGCTTCGGGACCATAATAATAGCTTGCTACGTTTACAGTACCTTTTTGATGTAGAAGAATCTGACAAAAATCAAAATCACCTAGATAGGGAAGTTCAGTTAAGCACTTGGGAAGATCTGAAAGAGTTAATACTTGATGAGAAATATGTCCAATAAGCTCTTTTAGAGAAGGTCTGTCTGACTCATTATTATCTTTGCCCAGTTTGTTAATACTTTTACTAATGCTTGTTTGGTTTTTGTTAATGCTTTTAAGTATCTTGCTAAGCTGGATATCATCATCGGCCTTAGATGTGGCCAATTTAGCAAAATAACTACTTAGGAAGGAATAATTATTTTCTCTATTTGGAACAATAAATTTTTGATTATCAAATAGTTCTACAAAGAGTTGATTCTTTGCAACTCTTATATAGTCTTGATTCTCTTGAGCTCTGGAATTGCCATGATCTTCCATTGCGTCAGATTATCGATGAGCTCATACTCTAGCAAGTCACAAAGCATGATAATATCACCTTTCTCTCTTGCTGGAACAAGGGCCTTAAGAACTGAAAGTAGATGCATTTCTAAGTCTTGAATAGTTCTTCCGCTTGGTAAAACTGTTTCTGATTCAACCCTTAATGTTTGATGTATTGTTGTAATGAGTTCAACAAATAATTCGAGTATTTCAGTTATCTCAACAAACTGCTTATTTGCAAGATCAACTCTGTTTTCTCTATAACTTTGAGAAACGATAGTTATTTTTTCAATAAGCGTGTCAAGATGTTTAGAGCAAGTTTCTAGAGCATCAATTGCTAACTCTGCTGAACTTTTAACGGTAAAATCAATTTGAGAATAATTAGACACTGGGCTTGTTAATATTTGAACTTCTTTTTCGGGTGAAATTGCAACGCCGTCAATTAGAACCTCTGTAAAAAACTGATCATCATTAACATACTTTTCTTGAATCACATCCATAAGATCATTGAGAGTGGAGTCTTCGCTGTATTTTTCTGAAAGAGATTGATTGTTGAGAGTTAATTCTGCCATAAACACATCCTAGCTATTGCTTAGCTCCGGCTTGGGAGCGGATTTTTCTTCTTGATAAAATGGTGAGCTTTTCATAGTGCCTTCAATTAGCTCACATAGAACTGCACTTGCGTTCTCTGCTTCCAAATAAGCAACGAGACTGAACTGGGACATTTCTTTGAGAGTTGTTCCAGGTATATTTGCTTTAGATACATGATAATAATCAATAGCAGGGGCAAGGTGCGGGTATGGCTCTTTCAGGGCCATGCAAAGTCTATCTACTTCAACTAGTTTTTGAGAATAAGATTTAATTTTTTGCAGATCTGGAGAGTCTGCTTCTGTTTGATCTAGAATACCCTTAGAGTAAACTTTACCAAACTGATTGATCTCTCTTAGTTGCTTTGCAGCCTCAAGATGTCTCTCAAGGATTCTATATTTATCTTTAGTAAGTTTTGGGTAGGGAACATTCACTTCTTTTTCAGAAAGGATGAAATTCCAAAGTACAAAGTAAAGGCTTCTAAATATATCTAAAGTAGTATTTTCATCATGTAATATATTTCTTAGATGAAAAAGACCAAGTTCAGAATCTACAACTGATTGATAAATATCAACTTTATCTAATAAATGCACAGGAGTTTTTTCAGCTAGAGATTTATAGCTAATAGCCTCGTGTGTAAGAAGAGAGTTTATAACATTAGAAACTACTTTATATGAAATATCTCCGTGGCAAGGAAGAAGCTCACAGCTATCTTCTGGGAAACATGGAAAACATTTAATTCTTGGAGCGATATTATAGTTTTTATGGCCATAAGGAGTTGTTTCATATGGGCGTACAGTTCCCAGGCTTAAAGTAAGAGTTTGAACACTATAGAGAGAGGCAAGGTGTCCTCCCATTGAATCATGTCCTACAAAAAGGGAAGCATCTTTGAACTCATTATAAAGTTCTTGAATTGATGTTTTTCCAACAAGGTCAATAATACGGTCTTCAAATTTTTCAAGTATAGGGTTTTCTGTGATTTTTCTTGCATCGTCACTTTCACCAGAAGAGCCCATAATAATAACTTTTGCATTATTATTGCTCTTTAGAATTTGATATATAACTTCACTCCATTTTCCTAAGTCCCATCTTTTTTTTCTTTGAGAGGCAAATGGATGAATAATAACTTTCTTAGTTTTTAAATTCCTATGCTCATTACTATATGAGTTTCTTTTAGTTCCAAGAATTCCTTTAAAAATATCAACAAGGTTAAATGGGCTATATGGTCCATTCATTGTATTAGAGTAGATAAACTGACTCCAGTCATCATGGATAACTATTTCATTACGTTCATTTCTCACAAGACCAAGTTTATATTTAGAACTAATAAGTGAGCTCAAATATGAAGATGTTTTTGAATAAGTAAGATTAATGCAAATATCGATGTCTTCATTATTGATTCCATCAATGAAATCATTAAGATTGCCCATAACCTTTTCAAGGTTTTGTGGCCCACTTGTTATTTGAAGTTTTTTGTAGTTTAGATAGTAAATTTTATCAAAAGCTTCTTTTAGCTTGAACTCTAAAGGTCTTGCGAAGTTCTCCCTAGCAATAAGGACAAGTCTTAACTTTGGATGCTGACTTTTAAGCTCAATAGCTGCTTGAAGAGTTTGTATAACATCACCAATTCGTGAGAGTTGGATAATTGCAAATGAGCCTTTAGCCTCTGTGTTAGGTGAAATCATTTAACTTCCCTCTTCCATAAGCGAGGCTAGAAGGAGCGTTGCCATTTCATCATGCTTTAGATTTTCATTCTTTAAGAGTTTCTTATCAATCTCTTTGAGTTTTTCGATAATTTCTTGTGCGACAGTCTTTTCCATAAATCCTCCATGATTTATGTGAACAGTTTTATAAGTCTAATCGACTTTGAACCCTTTGCTCAACACCTTGCTCAACAAGAGTGTTTAAAAAGTTAGTAGTCATTTCAATATTGGACTTCAATTGAAAGAGTTCTGCTTCCATAGTTTTTAAATTTTGTTCAAGTGTACTACTTTGAATCGTTTCAATATTCGCTCTAAAAAGCTTTGCAATAATACCAACAATATTGTCTTGATTAGCATAGCTAAGTAAGTTTTCAAATGATTGCAAAAATATATCTAATTGCTTTTGGCCATGCGACGCTTGGCTTAATGAGCGTAGGGTAGAAAGAATAGATTTTAACATTTCTAAAAGATCAATCTTTCTGTCCTGAACAAAGTTTTTAAGTGCTTCTTTTGAAACAGAATGAGTAATATCAATATTGAAAGCTTCTGATTCTAAACCACCTAACAAATAGATAATGCTTTTATTAATCTGTCTTTCAATCTCTTCTCGTTCATTGAGAATAAGGCCAATATTATGATAATCAATTCGATTGTTTTCATTTGTTACTTGGTAAACAGAGACACCTTCGGAGTAATCATCATGAGTAACACCAATTTTAAGTAAGCCAAGTGAAGCTTTGATGAAATCGTTCACTTCAACTTTTTCAGCTCGTCCACCTCTTGGATTAATAATAATATTCCCGTGGGTAATTGATGATTGCTTGAAGAGCGGAGCTTCGCCGGCACAGAATTCAATCATAGGAACTCTGGCAAGGTCTGCAATATGTTTAACAGAAGTATCTGGGGTAATTAATAAATCTAGTGCCTTGATAACTGAAGGAAGGGCCCTGAAGTCTGTTTCAATTGAGGTTATCTCTGAGCCAATATTTTCACAGAGCTGTGATGCATATTTTTTTTCTACAATATCTGGAGAGATTAAGAATACCGGTATGAGGTCATCGCTTCCAAGACAAAACCTTGTATAATCCTCAATGATCTTAGTTGGGATATCTTTATTGATAGATGATGATTTGAGTTGAATACCAACAATCCTTTTGTTGCCGCCGTCATTTAATTCATTAAATTTATGACTTACGACTTCTTCATTTTGAGCAGTTGAATATAAAGAGTTTGATTGTTGATTTTGTGTGAGTTTATTATCTCGATGATAAACTTCTGTAAAGTTAAAGCTAGACTGTTTCTGTGATGTAATAACTTCGTTAAAAACCTTTGACCAGAAACTTGAATGTCTCGCAATTTTGTCTGCGCCAAAAATAATTCCAGAGTGCTTTTCTGCATCTAGATAGCTTGCAAGGTATGTTGAAACGCTATCGTTAGAATGATTAATGATTAGATCCCAATGAGTAGATTTTAGTTCTTCAATAGGACGAATAAATTCATTTAAAGCATAGGCATCACTAAATATTGGAGCCGATTTAAGAGAGAGTACTCTCGCTCTGTTAATAATAACAAGATGATCTATGCAAGAGAGAGCACTTGTGATCTTTGCGCTTTCAGTAAATGTTAAAAGTGTGACTTCAGAGCTTGGGCTTTCTTTTTTTATTGAGCTCACTAGGTGTGCAGTAGAAGCGACATCGCCAAATTTTTTAAGGCTTATAATTAATACTTTTTTCATTATGACCTCTGCTCAATTACTTTAATTTGACTGCTTAATTTATCAAATGCCATCAGCAGTAACTCTTCTTCAGATTTAAATTTCCGGCTCGTATGAATAGTACGGTTAACTTGATCAATATTTAGGTCTTTATCAAATGTGCTTAGGCATTGTTTTACTCTTTCGTTCTCGATGCTTGAAACAAGATTTTCAATGCTGTCCTCCGCCTGAAACTTTAAATAGTTTTTGAAATAATCTTTATAAAGGTTAAAACTTGGTGCATGAGCAATCACGGCAGGTTTTTTTAAAAGAGCATTGATAAGGCTTTGTGAGCGATATAGTTTATCAACTGTTTTAAAGCTGTATATTTTTACTTGTTTGCTATTAATAATGTTTATTTTTAAGCAATCTTTAACAACTTGATCATTGGGTTCAATAACTGAAATTCTATAATCTGTTTTTCCAATTTTATTTAATTCTTCAATAATTGCTTGAATATGGTACCCAAAGCCCAATCCGAGAACTAGAAAATCATTTTTTTCAATTAACTGATCTTTGTATTGATTTACAATAGATTCGGCTTCTCTTAATGGGTTATAAACTGAATGAATAAGAACTCCGTTTACAACAGGAACCTTATGACCAGTCTTTGCCTCTTTAATTTCATAAGAGTCAATAGCGATTAAATCACTCATGATGTGTAAACTCCTGAAGGAAAATAAATTTCTTCTTGATTATTGATTGGCATTTCCTTCATCCTAAAGGTTGCGGCTCCTTCCATTGGCGCCACTTATATTTCCTCACGATATGGCGTCAATGTCAATAAAACAGGGACTTTTTACCTTTTAACCGACCTTAGATCATAGCCTTTATGATCCTTTTTACTTTGGTTTATCAAAGAAATTTCAGACTTAAGTTCTCCACTTTTTTTCTCAAGATTACTTAATATCTGATAGTCATAGTCAGCAATTGTTGCAATGGACTTTGCAAATGATTCTTGCCAATTAGAAATGATTACTGAAACTTCCTCACTAAATTCATCTTTATTAAGAACTTGCAGTGCAGTTTCAATTTTAGTTTGAACATACTTGATAATATTTATTAAACGATCCCTGTTTTTAACTTCAGCACCTACTCGATTGACATCGTCACCAGTAGAGTACTCAAGTATTTTCTTGCTACTATTAATTGCTTCAGTAAGCATTTTCTCATGATTTAAAACAGCTTTTCGTAGGTTTGAGGATAGGTTATTCATGCTCCTACTTTGTATCTTTAAGAGACTTAATTGCGTCTCTCCATCCGTTGTAAAGGGTGGTTAATACATTTAAGCAACCTTCGAGGGGTTCTTTATCAATATTCATATTGGCCTGAGTGCTGGCATACAAAAGATAATCATAAAGTGTTGAGAGTTCTTCAGCGACTTGTCCTCCCACTTCAAAATCTAAGCTATTATTAAGTTCAATAACAATGTCTTGCATTTTACCAATGAACTCACCTTTTTTAGCAACTTCTTTGGCGTCAATAGCTTCCATTGCTTTTTTACAATTTTTGATAGCAGCCTGGTAGAGCATGAGCAAAATTTGTTCTTTGCTTGCTGTACCAACTGATGTCTTTTTGTAAGCTCCTAATCCATAACTCATAAACCTATCCTCCTAACTTACCCAAGTTGCTGGACAACTGAACCACCAGATCCCCCAAGGGCCGCTAATCCAGAGCCTTGCGCTCGAATATTGTTCATTGTGCTTTCAAGTCTTGCAAATTTATCTTTAAGGTTTTTTTCTTTTTGTTCTATTAGTCTTTGTCTTTGTGCAATTCTTCTATCAATTTGATCGATTCTACTTTGCATACCTCGTTTTCGAGAAGGGATTAGGCCATCTGGAAATCTAAGTGTGAGATCAATTGTTTCAGTCATGAAATCAATAAAGCCGTTGGTTTTGAAGCCTTCTGCCGTAAAGCGCCCGTTTAGAACTTGTCCAACGTTTTCTGCATCAGCATTCATAAATGATTCGAACTTGGCGGTATCTAGTTTAAGCATACCGTTTTTCTGAAAGCTAATACCAAGATCACCAAAACGTTTTACACCTTTATCTGTTTCAATTGGTCTAAAAACAACTCTTCGGAGTCTACTCTCTAGAGTTTGCAAAGTGACATCACCCCCTAAAGTAGAGGAGGTGTCAGTATTTTCATCAATAGTGTTTTGATCATTTATAAATTGTAAAACGGCGTTTACTTTCGCAACGAGCTCGCCAATTTTTTCAGTAATCTTTGTAATATCTTCTGTGATTTGAATAGTGAATTCTTCACCAGGAGCAGCCTTTTTTAAATCAACAGTGACTCCTGGAATGAGATCATTTACTTTATTACTTGGAACCTCGATTTCAAAACCATCAAGTTTAATTTTTGCATCTTGAGCAGGTCTTTCTTGTTCAAGGTAAAAATCATAATCACCATCAACAAAATAGAAATAAGGAAAATCAGCCTGGCTATCATCTCCAGTACCAGCAATAGAAACAATCAACCGATGTGGTGTATCAGAGCCACTACCATCATTGATTACTTTGGCAGTCATGCCATTTTCTTCATCACCGTTAATAAGTCTTGCAACACCGCTAAGACTGGCATGTTCGCTATCAATATAAACTTCTTTGGTTTCACCGTTGGGTAAGTCATATGAAAAATAACCAACACCAATATAGTCTTCATCTGGATCAGAAAAGCCAGATGTCATGGCACTTGATTTTTGTGCCATATTAACAACTTCAAACTGATGAGTTCCGGTTCTTGCAATATTTTTATCTGCAGTAACTGTAACTACGTCATCTCTGCCTTTTGTTTGAAGTTCTCTAAAACTTCTTTTGTTTTGATTTTGAGCAAGAAGATTTTGAAGGTCACGAAGCAGCCCGCCTAGTTGATCAACTAGTCCCATCTTTGCAGCAAACTTTCCCTTCCTCTCTTCCATTTTTTGAAGAGGAATTTTCTCAGCTTTAATAATTTGCTGAACGATGTCTTTTGGTAATCCCGTATTTATGGAACCAAATGATATGGACAGAATTATCCTCCATGATTAAAAGTCCAACGAATGCTCAAAAACCCTTCCTGGGTTATAGATGCACTCTCTTATAGATTATTAGATATTAGGAACTTAATGCAATGGGGAAACAATTGTTGTAGACTTTATTAGCAATCTTCAAATAAAAAAAGGCCATTCGTATGTGGGGGAATGGCCTTAATTATCGAGGAAACCGAGTAAACATGTCAATTTTTAATCACTGTCATGTCTTACTTATTTAATCGGGTAATCTGAGGAAAACTTTAGTGAAAAACTCAAGAACTCTTAAATTAAAGTCAAAATTCTTTATATATAGAGTACTTATATACTTCTCATTTCTTTTACTGCCAGTATGGGTGGCCAAGCTTAATGTTGCTAATATGGCCGTTCAGGTCTCAATGATGATGCTCTATATGGTCTTCATGGGTAGTCAGTGGTTCTTGCTTGGGAAAGAAGTTGATTACCGTCTTAAAATCTATTTCCGAGCAAATTCCTCAATTGATAGGATTATTTATAGGCTCTTATTGGGAAAGCTGGTGATCCTTCTGTATTTTATCTGTTTAAGCTTTCTACCAGAGTCATTACTTAAACATTTTTTTTGGGGAACTTGGGTTGTTTTGGGGCTTTTTTACTCCTGGCCTACTAGAGGGAAAATTATAAAAGAAACGATGACATCAAATTTTGGTGAATTTCGTTTTTTAGACTCATTTGAAAGAACAATTATTTTTGTTTGTATCCTGATTATTGTTATCTCGATTCCTCAATTACCGGACATGCTTAATATAGAAGCTTTGAAGTTGAGTTTTGATCCTCATGAGAAATTTAGTAAGATTTTTTGGGACTTTATGAGGATTAATTATTTTCCTTTTCTTAAGTATCCTCTCATTAATAAAATCGCTTGGTGTCTGCATTTCTATTTTATCGGCCTAACCTTTATGGTTCTTACGTTTTATGCAGTGACAAGGTACTTTGTTTCAAGAAGAGTTTCTATTCTTGGGGTGCTTGCACTTCTTTCTACTTGGTCTTATCCAAAGCTTCTTGCGGAAAATTATCATTGGGCAATTACTAGTGGATATTTATTAACATGGATTTGGGCCATTCTTTGGGCAACAAAAAGTTCTACATATAGATGTGGTTTACTTCTAGGTTTGGTGAGCTTTTGGGGAACATTGATAAATCCATCTTATGCTCACCTTATGCCTGTCCAGGTGATTCTTCTTTACTATCTTTTCTTTAAATCAGAAACAGCCTGGTTTCGTCTGCAAGTTCTTAAGTATATGCTTTTTGGAATTATGCTTACGGTTTTAATTTATACTTCTAAACTGCAAGCACTAAATTGGATTGAGCCTATGACATCTAAGGCTTTTTGGTTTTACATACTAAGGGCAATTGACCGTAAGGCATTTTACTTTTTGTCATTTTTTGGAGTTATTCTTATTTTTGCCAAATACATGAATTACTTTTTAAAAAAAGAAGTTCTTATTATAAGTAATTGGCGTATTGATTTTAACAAACTTCGTGAGATATCAATTTGCTTATTTATTACTTTGTTCCTTAGTGTGTTTATTGACAGCACTCTAATCTATGGTTTTTCTATCTTTTGGATTTTAACATTTTTAAGCTTGCTTCCTGTTGAGTGGATCTTTCAGTCTATGACAGTCATGCGCTCAAGAAGAAATATTATTTATGCCGTTTATATTTTGATTTGTTTACTTGACTCGCATATTGAAGGACGAATTAAAATTCTTCTTAAAGTTTTAAATCTATAAACATTTAACTCAGTTATTTTTAAATCATTGCAGCGAACACTTAATTACTCTAGACTAGAAGAGAGCTTGTTCCTTACGGAAGGGGATTATTTGTTTAAAACTGGGTTAACTAGAAATCTTTATCATCAGTTCTTAGAATCTTATCAGAAAGCATCACCAGCACGCCATTCAAAGCCATTTGTATTTGTAGATGAACAAGGTATACGTCTTGTTGCAAATATTATGGAAGAAAGCGGTAAGGGTAACGAGATTGTTGCTATTACAGTGATTCAAGATGGATTTATGGAAGTTTTGTCCCTAGATTAAATAATCTAAAGACAAATCAATGCCTAAGAGTTGTTCAGGTTACAAATTTACTTTGTAAGAACTTACTTTACGCTCTGCCAAGAGACCAATTTAAATGGTAGATTTTTGACACCATTGTGAAAAACTAATCAGTAAAATTTATTGTTAATACTTAAAAGCAAGATCTTATAAATATAATTTTGATAGCAATGAGCTAAGTAATTAAAATTAAAAGAAAATATTTAAGAATAGTTTTACACATTAAAGTCGTTTCATAAAGATGAAATGTGAATAACTGTTTGAGTTCGGTGGATAAATATCCCAGGTCAAGAATTAATTAACTAAAAAGGCAAAAAATATGTCAGAAGATTACAGAATACTGGTCTAGTAACGTAGATTACCCGAGTTTTGAGCTCGGACATATGCTTTCAAGTTCGCAGAGGTCGCATTGAGGTCTTCTAGCGATACATCTTCTTCTTCCATGAAAAATAATAAGATGACTAAGCTCGGTCCAATCCTTTTGATTAAAAAGTTTTGTAAGATCTTTTTCAATTTTAAGAGGGTCATTTGATTGAGTAAGCTTTAAAAGATTAGAAATTCTTTTTACATGCGTATCAACAACAATCCCTTCATTTATATTAAACGCATTACCAAGCACAACATTAGCAGTTTTTCTTCCTACTCCAGCAAGAGCAACAAGTTGATCGATGTCTTTAGGAACTTCAGATTGGTAAAGTGAGACAAGATCTTTGGCACAGGAGATAATGTTTTTGGCCTTGTTTTTAAAAAAACCAGTGCTTCTAATAATTTCCTCAATATCTTCTTGTTTTGCCTTAGAAAGTTTTTGAGGCGTAGGGTATTTTTTGAATAAAACAGGTGTAACCATATTAACTCTAACATCCGTACATTGAGCAGAAAGGATCGTTGCAATAAGGAGCTGAAATGGAGTTTCATGATATAGTTCACAATGTGCATTGGGATAGGTTTTCTTTAAAATTTTTATGGCCTTAAGAGCTCGTTCTTGCTTTTTCAAAAATGAAATTCCTTAATAATTATTTATCAATATATTTATTCCATCTTCGCCGCCTTGTATAGCATAACCCTAAAAAGGAGAGAGGATGAATGATATTTCAATTTATGCAAGAGCGAGGTGTCCTGTATTAATCTTAGGTCCTAGTGGTAGTGGTAAATCAAGACTCGCGAGAAAAATTCATAATGCCTCTAATGGTAAGCAGCCATACTATCAAATTAATATTGCTTCAATTAATTCATCTCTTTTTGAAAGTGAACTATTTGGTCATGAAAAAGGATCGTTTACAGGAGCAAGTTCAGAGAAAAAAGGGTTTTTAGAGAAGGTTGCTTGTGGAACTTTGTTCATAGATGAGATTGGAGAGCTAGATCTTATTCATCAAAAAAAATTGCTTCAGGTTTTAGAAGAAGGCAGTTTTTATCCTGTAGGTTCTCGTCAGCTTAAACTATTCAAAGGGAAGATAATTTTTGCAACTAATAAAGACCTTAAAGGCCTAATAAAAAAAGGACTTTTTAGAGAAGATCTTTACTATCGAATTAATATTTTAACTATTAGGCAAAAACCCTTAGCTGGTAATAAGCAGATGATTAGAGAGCTTGTAAAAGAATTTAATAATGATTTTGCAAAAGTCTACAAAAGACCAACGCTTACTTTCTCCCTGGAGGGTTTAAACTCTCTTGAGCTACACTCTTGGCCTGGTAATATTCGCGAACTTAAAAACTGTATCGAGTATTTTCATATATTAGGACTGTCTAAAGTTTGTACGCCTGAGATAGCACTCAAAATCAATTTCGAATCTGACATAGTCCTAGGGGAATACAAGCAAGCGCAAGAGGACTTTGAGAGAGAATATTTTACACGAATGCTAAATTTGCATAGGGGAAAAGTTAACCAAACGTCTAAAATTATAGGGGTGAGTAAATCCACGCTTATTGCAAAGATCAGAAAGTATGGTATCAATACCAACTATATTAGACTGAAAGAACAAGTAGCTATTGCTTATGAATTTTAAGGTAAAAGACCATTATTATAATAAGGCCAAGAAAGAAAAGTTTCTTGCTCGTAGTATTTATAAACTTGAGGAGATTGATAAGAAGTACTCTGTTTTAAAACGAGGAGATTTAGTTTTAGACTTGGGATATTATCCGGGTTCATGGATTCAATATACAAGTAAAAAAGTCGGAGATGAGGGGAAAGTTTTAGGGATTGATATTCAACCAGTGAATGAGAGTCTCTTAAGTGAAAATAACGTAAGACTGTGGGAAATGGACGCTTTTGAGCTAAGTGATGTCAAAGAACTCGAGATTGAGAGAAAGTTTAACGTTGTTTTATCCGATATGGCTCCTAAGACGACAGGTATTAAATCAGTGGATCAGATCAGAAGTCTTGATTTGGTGGAAAAAGTCTTTGGAATACTAGATATTTTTTTAGTACCTGGAGGTTCTTTAGTTGTAAAAGTTTTTGAGAGTAACGATGCTCAGGTTTTTTTAAAGTCTCAGAAAAAGAGATTTGAGAAGATTAACAACCTTCGCCCAAAGTCGACAAGATCTGTAAGCAAAGAGTTTTTTGTCATCGCCCAGGGATTTAAGGCATAATAGATTATGGTGATTTTTTGAAGAATAAATTTAAAATTATAATACCAACAGCAATCATAGGACTTACGGCATTAATTGTTAGCTGTAACCAGTTATATACTAGTTGGCAGGAAGATAATAATAAGAGAATTCATGAAGAAATCTCGGATAGTCTTTCAAAGCAAATTACTGAGACCGAACTACCAAGCAAGATATCTTTAGATGATGATGACTTTTTAGTTAATTACTCTATAGATGAAGACCTAACAAATTATATAAAAAAACAAATCAAAAAAAATTCACCTGATTATATTTCTGTTGTAGTTATTGATAATGAAACAGGTGCGATTGTTTCAGCTATTGATCATACGAGAGCTCTTAAAAACTTTAATAGAAAGCTTGCTTTTTCAAGTACTCACCCTGCAGCTAGTATCTTTAAGGTTGTGAGCGCTGCAGACTTAATTGAGAATACTTCATTAGATAAAAATAGTGTTGTTCCGGTTAATGGTAGAGGTACAACGTTATACCGATATCAATTGAAGGATAAGCATACCAAATGGACTCGGTACCTAGATCTAAAGAAAGCTTTTGCAATTTCTAACAATGCTGTTTTTGGTAAAGCAAGTCTTCAAAACTCTAATGCTAAAAGTATTGTTGAGATGGGTAGCTCGTTTGGCTTTAATCAAGATATTATGAGCGATATCCATTTACCTAAATCAACTCTTTACCCACCAGAGTCTGACTTTCAACAAGCAGAGGTTGCCTCAGGGTTTAATAAAAAAACATCAATGAGTCCTCTTCATGGAGCAGTGATTGCTTCTATTGTTTCTAATAACGGGACATTCAAAGAGCCCTATCTTATAGAATCTCTCATCGCCCTTGATGGAAGTGATGATCAAGAAGAGATTCCTCTTGAGAGAAAATCCAAAAGAGTCATTGAGGAACAAACTGCTCTTGAGCTGCAATCAATGATGGAGATGACGGTTAGCAGAGGAACTGCAAAATCGGCTTTTAGGAGATTAAATAGATCCCTTAAAGAAGATTATTCAATAGGTGGAAAGACTGGAAGTATTACAGGTGGTCTTCCTTATGGAAAAAGAGATTGGTTTATTGCATATGCAAAGCCAAAAGATCAAACTTCAAACTCCGGGATATCGCTTTGTGTTATGGTGGTTAATCTAGAAAAATGGAGAATTAAATCCTCTTCCCTAGCAAGAAAGATTATTGAGTATTATCATAAGAGGTCTAAACAGCATATAACGAAAGGCTTTTAAAACATGTCATCATTTATTGAAAAGCTTGGGTTTTCAAATAAATCAAAACCAAAAGAAGTTACAGAAAAAAGAGTTATTAAAGAGGTTAAATCAATCCTTGTTATTGTTGTTATCGTTTTTGCTTTTAGATCTAGCTTTTTTGAACCCTTTAAAATTCCATCTGGATCAATGATTCCAACTCTTATGATTGGAGATTTTATTTTAGTCAATAAACTCTCATATGGAATTAAAGTCCCTTTTTCAGATATGTATAGTGATCCTATCTATTTGGCAGAATTTAGTGGGCCAAAAAGAGGGGATGTGATTGTTTTTAAATATCCACTCGATGAAAATATTAATTATATAAAACGTGTCATTGGTCTTCCTGGTGATAAGATTGAAATGACAGATAAAATTCTTTATATAAATGATGTTCAGATCAATGCAGAACCTATGTCGGAAGAAGCGGCTAAGGCCATTCAGGATGACTTAGAGTTTAAATTTCAAACGAGAAGCTTTAAGTATTTCACTGCAAGCACTGGTGATAAAAAGCATACAATTATTCTTGATGATGATGGTTATCACTCTATTAACCTAAGTCCCTTTACTGTTCCCCAAGGAAAGTATTTTGTCATGGGTGATAATAGAGATTTTTCATCTGATTCTAGAATGTGGGGATTTGTTGATCATCGTTTAGTTAAAGGAAAAGCATTATTTGTTTGGTTTTCTTCTAATCTTCCTTTTTTTGGTTCAGAGCATGAGTTTAAATTCCGCCCTTCTAGAATTGGTCATGGAATTAACTAGTCTTTGAGCTGAACTCTAGTAGCTCCATCATTGCCCTCAAAAGCGTCATTAAAAATAAATTGGCTATCTGATTTCAGTTTATTATGCAGCCAGTTTTTCAAAACGCCGGTGCCATGTCCATGAATTAAAACAAGAAAAGGTATTTCACCACTGATTAGATAAGAGAGGCTTCTTTCTGTGATATTTTGAAATTCGCTTAACCTCATTCCACGGCAATCAATCTCAGACTTAATA
>CAYGJN010000018.1:0-12827 GCA_964350135.1 uncultured Bacteriovoracaceae bacterium
AATTGTACCAATGTTTACGTGTGGTTTTGAACGATCGAATTTTTCTTTAGCCATTACTAACTCCTAATAAATAATATCTTTGGGTATACTGCTAAATTTTAACTGAGTCCGAGTATGCTTTGAAACGGCGAAACTGGCAAGTACAAACTACTTTAGATGCTCTTAAGCAATTACAAGATTAACTAATATTGCGCTGTCTAAAGAAAAACTGATTCAGCACAATGGTGCTCACGGAGAGAATCGAACTCTCGACCTCTCCCTTACCAAGGGAGTGTTCTGCCACTGAACTACGCGAGCCAAAGCTCATTTAAATAAATCATAAATGTTAGAAAGTATAGAGTTATGGAATTTTCGCTAGTAAGCAAGTATGTCTTCGTATTTGAGTACTTACCTTTTCACGAGCATGAAAGCTTAATCTATTTTTTTTATCAATAGAGCCTTTAGATAAATAGACTCTTATATCTGGAAAACCTGGAGCCCTACAACGAATTTGATTACTGGTTTTAAACTTGCACTTTCCAAAATTGCTTGCAACTTTTCCACCATTATCAAAAAAGATTGTAAGCGGCTTTCTCTTATTATTTCGAATCCATTTACAAACAATTTCTGCGCTAAAAGCTGATTGTGTAAAAACGAGGATTATGAATATCCATTTCATTTACAAAGATTATATTAAAACCGCTAGATTTCATAGGTATGAAACATTTTGGAAACCACTCAATGCATTATTAAAATGGAGCGGGCAATGAGGCTCGAACTCACGACCCCCAGCTTGGAAGGCTGGTGCTCTACCAACTGAGCTATACCCGCTTAAAAAATTATCAACCTCAACGATGGTGCGTCTTGGTTCTTGATATGCTCGGCCCTTAAGCTGTACAAGTCAAGACATTCTCATAACCCAGCAATGGCTAGAAAATGTGGTGGCGAGAGAAGGATTCGAACCTTCGAAGGCGTACGCCAACAGATTTACAGTCCGCCCCCTTTGACCGCTCGGGAATCTCGCCATGAGCAAAAAGTGGAGCTGGATATAGGATTCGAACCTACGACCGTCGGTTTACAAAACCGATGCTCTACCAACTGAGCTAATCCAGCACACAAGCTTTTTAACAGCTCTCATTTATAAATTCTTGGGATCAGAAGATCAAGATTTTTCCTAAGATTCCAAAGTTTTAAAAACTTTATCCATAGAAAGTGCCGCGGCGACAGACACATTAAGTGATTTAATCTCTCCAGCCCCCTGTAATGAGACCTTTTGGTCACAAAGACGTAACACTGCATGAGAGATACCTTTTTGCTCTGAGCCTAAAATAAGACAAATCTTATTTTTAAGCTGGATTTCAGAATTTGCTTCATGTTCTGAAAGCCCAACAAGGGAAATTCCCTTTTCTTGAATTTTAGCAAGTGCTTTAGGAAGGCTTGTTACTTGAATAAACTGAATATGCTCAACGGCCCCGGAAGCAATACGATAAAAACCAGGAGTGAAGCTAAATTTGTTTTTTCCTGAGAGCAAAATAATATCAGCTTTAAAAAAACCAGCAGTTCTTGTAATGGCAGCTGCATTATGAATATCAGTTATTCCGTCTAGACATAAAATTTTAAGTTTTTCACTTGTTTCACACAAATCTAAAAACTTATTCATATCTCCTAGTGGAGTTGACGAACATTCAAGTATTGCCCCTGTTGGAACACGAACATATTCAAAACCATGCTTTTTAAAAAGCTCTTTCGATTTTTCTTGAAAAGCATGTTTAGAAAGAAATGTTGCAGCCTTGGGATCTACAAGTTCAGTGCGCGCTTCTTCTGTGCAATAAAAAGAGATGACTTCGCGGCTATTATTTTTAAGAGCCTCGTTAATACTGTGAATTCCAATGATAAGATCTGCAGACATTAAAGACCTTTTAACAGTTCAATAAGTTTAGGCTTCAGATCATCTTTTGAAACCTTAAAAACTTCACCGCTTTTTCTTACTTTAATTTCTAAGAGACCATCCTCTTTATAATCTCTTTCACCCAAAAGAACCCTAACAGGCAAACCAAGAAGGTCTGCATCTTTAAATTTAAAACCTGGTCCAACATTTCTATCATCAAGGACAGTTTCAATATTGTGCTGGTTTAAATCATTATAAATTTCTATTGCGAGATTTTTTATTTCCTCAGACTTAGCAATCGTAGCAAAATAAACATGATAAGGAGCAATTGCAGCTGGCCATACAATTCCATTTTCATCATGGTTTTGCTCAATGCTTGCAGCTACAGTTCTTGTAACTCCAATGCCATAACATCCCATAAGAGGGTAGACCTCTTTACCATTTTGGTCCTGAACCGTTGTCCCCATGGCTTTTGTATACTTATTACCAAGTTGAAAAATATGCCCTACTTCGATTCCTTTTTTGATTTCAACGGTATTTCCATTAGGTGCAATATCGCCGGAGATAGCTTCTCTTAAGTCAGCTGTTTTAAACTTTTCACAATCTCTTTCTGGGATAAAGTTTTTAAAATGATAATTCTTTTCCATAGCACCTACAATAAAAGCACTATCAATTGGAATTGCTTCATCAAAAACAACCGGTAAGCCTATATTAACTGGTCCCAAATAACCCGCTGGTATATTTTTTTCTTTTAGAACATCATCTCTTGTTTGAAAAACCATATCAGCTTTAAGAAAATTCTTAAGTTTTAACTCATTAAGGTTATCATCACCTAAAACAAATATTGCATAATGAACTTCCTTCTCTCCATAGAGAGCAGTATAAAGAAGGGCCTTCAAGCATTGATGTTCAGGAGCATTCAATAGTGAACAAACTTCTTTAATTGTAGTTGCATTTTTTGTTTCTACTTTCTCTAGAGCATCAGTAGTTTTGTTAAACTCAGTACTTTTTCTTTTCGTCTTAGCTTTTTCGATATTAGCTGCGTAGCCATCAGCATAAACTAGATGATCTTCACCATTATCTGCAATGACTTGAAACTCATGGGTCTTAGAATCTCCATCCCCCATCGCTCCTGCGTCTGCCTCAACGGCCATGAAGTTCAAGCCTATCCTTGAAAAAATATTAGAATAAACTTTGTAGAATTGATCATAAGTTTCATCAAGCGATTTTTTATCAATTCCAAAACTATAGGCATCCTTCATTATAAATTCACGCCCTCTCATAAGACCATAGCGAGGACGAATTTCATCTCTAAACTTTGTATTGATTTGATAAAGAGAAACTGGAAGCTGTTTATAAGACTTCACTGTTTTTCTGAAAATATCTGTAATTGCTTCTTCATTTGTTGGGGAAAGGCAAAGGTCTCGATCTCCCTTATCCTTCATTTGAATCATTAACCCTTCCATCTTGTCCCATCGACCACTTTCTCTCCATAACTCTCCAGGAGTTACCATGGTCATCGTTAGTTCAAGAAAGCCAAGCTTATTATGTTCTTCACGAATTATACTTTCTACTTTTTGAATTGAGCGAAGACCCATAGGTAGATAATTATAAAGACCAGCTCCAGATTTATGTATTAGACCTGCCCTCACCATTAATTGGTGAGATGGTATTTCAGCATCTGCTGGAACTTCTTTATATGTTTGCCAAAAACCTTTTGAAAGAATCATAAAAACCCTGTCTATTAGTATAAACATTCATAGGCGATAAGTCAGGGAAAGACAAATAATTATAGAGTGACTGCGATTGATTGAGGAAGTTCAAATGCCTCAAGCGCTTCTTGTTGTAAAGAAGATGCAGAGACAATCTGATAGGCAGACTTTGTTTCTAAGAGCTTTCTACAAAGAAGATTGTGAAGATTATGACCAGACTTATAGGTTGTGATTTTACCCGCAACCTCATACCCCAATAAACTAATATCTCCAATCGTATCTAAAATCTTATGACGAACAAACTCATCTTCAAATCTGAGACCTTCAGGATTTACAACTTTAAACTCATCTAAAACAACAGCATTATCAAGCGACCCGCCTTTAATAAGACCTCTTCTCTTAAGAACATCAACATCTCGCAATAGTCCAAAAGTTCTGGCCCTTGCAATACGATTAACAAAACTATCGCAAGTAAACTCAAAAGAAAGTCTCTGAGTCTTAATTTTGGGATGTGGAAACACTATCGTTGAGTCAATAATGAGCCTACTAGCAGGCTCAATCATTGCCCATTTACCATCAAGCTCAACTTTTACAGGTTCTAATATAACTAAAAACTTTTTTGATTTATTTAAAACTTTAATACCTGTTTCTTTTAAGAGGAAAACAAAAGAAGCGGAGGAGCCGTCCATAATTGGAACCTCGGGACCATCAACTTCACAAAGAATATTATTGATACCTAATCCGTACAATGTTGAAAGCAAATGCTCAACTGTATGAATAACATTATGGCCTTCGCCTAGAGTTGTATTATTCTCAGTTGCGCCCACATTCGATGCAACAGCATCTATTAAGGTTGAGTCTTCAAGGTCAGTTCTTCTAAACTTAATACCAAAGTCAGCAGGAGCTGGCTTTAATGTAAGCTTAATCTTACAACCAGAATGAATACCTATTCCGGTTACGCTTACTTCTTTAGATATGGTTCTCTGATATAACATATAATTCCAGTACGACCTTATCGTCTGTTTATCACTTAATTCAAACTAAACCCTTCAAACAAGTATAAATTATTTGGCCCTAAATTATGCACAGGCAATTTAATCCGCCTTTAATTTAAGGGACTTGGGTTAGTTATTAACATATTTTATTCTGCGCACCCAATATAAATTATTAACCCCAAAAAGCCAGTTTTATTGCCAATTAGAGTGTTTTTTACAAAAAAACAACTATTTAGCCTTTCTAACGCTGCACATTCTATTAAAAGGTGCGTAGTTTAAAAAGTCAATTATTATAGGTACTTCAAAGACCTAAGAAGCCTTCCTCTTTCGAGAGTCTAAGACCTTATCGTAGGCCTCCCTTATTTCCAAAAATTTCTCATGATCACCATATTTATCAGGATGATATTTAAGAGCAAGTTTTCTATAGGACTTCTTGATAAATCCAGTCGAATCTTCATTTGTACAACCAAGTACCTCATAGGCAGAGCTAAGTGTTTCAGATGGTCTTTTATTAACTTTAGATTTTTGCTCTTGTTTTTTTCGTTCGTTATCAAAATACGTTTTCTTAAAGGTCTCTAGTTTTCTAGATGACTCCTTTATAAGATCAAATATCTGCTTGGGGTTTACAAGAATGCCCCCTCTGAAGCATAGAGAAAAAAGAAGAGTTTTTATTTTATCCTGATCTAAATTAAGAACTTTAAGTTTAAGACTATTAGGGTTTTTCATTGCTTGCTCTAATAATTTTTGCTCAGAGCCTCCTAGTTTTAGAAGCATGGTATAAGAGAATGCGAGATAAATATGGGCTGCACTTTTATTTCTTGCTCGCTCAATCTTTTTAGTCATAAGGGATCTTTCGTTCTTCAAATCCTGAAACAGTAGCTCAAGTATCAACCTTGAAAGGATAAGCCTTTTAACTTCAGAATAGGTTGCTGGACGATTTATAAACGGATCTCTTAAGAGAACTCTTGTGTATAAGAGCTCTTTTCCAATATTGGCGATCTCTCTTAGTGGAACCTTTGTGTGAGTTAAATTATAAATCGCTGTTTCAAGGGGCCTAAGATAACTTGTTTTATTTTTTCTAATCGCTGACATTAACTCAAGAGTTTTTAGAAGATCAGCTGTAGGGTTTTCCTTGTAATAGTTTTGATATATTTCAAATACTTTCTGCTCTTTTTGACTTGTTTGTGTGGAATAAGAGTTATCATCCTTGAGTCTTTTTCTAAAGAGATAGCCTAGCCTTCCAAATTTGAGCATCTCATCTTGAATAAGATCACTTAAACTCTTTCTTTTTTTAAACTGGAGTTTTTTATTTAAAAAGGGATGTAACTTTGAAAAAACAATAGGAATGAGCATTACTATTAGTAATGAAAGTAAAAACCTTGATAACAGACCATCTTGAACCATACCCTAAACCTCATAGGCTTATCGGGTACAGATAATTAGTTGGTTAGTTGTCTTTATTTATCAGGAAATATGATCCATTCCACGCTCTGAAATTAAACGTCCGCGAGGAGATCTTACAAGAAGTCCCTCTTTGAGAAGATACGGTTCATAAACATCTTCAATAGTTGAGCGTTCCTCTCCAAGGGTTGCACAAAGGGCATCAATCCCTACTGGCCCACCACTGTAGTAATTCTTAATCACTGTAAGGATTTTTCTATCCATTGAATCTAATCCAAGTCTGTCGATCTCTAGTAAACCGAGTGCTGCTTGAACATCCTTATAAGAGATCTTTCCAGAGTTATTAACAAGTGAGTAATCTCTCACTCTTCTAAGAATTCTATTTGCAACACGAGGAGTTCCTCTTGATCTTGTTGCCATCTCATTAATAGCTTCGTCTACTGCTTCAAGTTTTAACTTAGAACAATTATTCTTAATAATTTTTGAAAGCTCAGCAATATTATAATAATCAAAATGTAGATGTGAAATAAATCTATCTCTTAGAGGGTTTGAAAGAAGACCCGATTTTGTTGTCGCTCCAATAAGGGTAAAAGGTGGAAGATCAATTTGCATTGTTCTAGCTGATGATCCCTGACCTATTAAAATATCCAGCCTGTAATCTTCCATTGCCGAATATAGTATTTCTTCAATTGAAATATTAATTCTATGAATTTCATCAATAAAAAGAACATCACCCGGGTTTAAATTCGTAAGAACCGCTGCTAAATCACCTTTTTTTTCTACCGCCGGCCCAGAAACAACATGAAGTTCAGCATTAAGCTTACTTGCAATAATCATAGCAAGACTTGTTTTACCAAGTCCTGGAGGACCAGAAAGCAAAGCATGATCCATTGGAGCCTTTCTAAGAGTTGCAGACTTAACCATTAGATCGATATTTTCAATGATTTTTCCTTGACCAATATATTCATCAAAACTTTTAGGCCTAAGACCTCTTTCTTGAATTTTTTCTGTATCTATTTCATTAGTTGATATAAAACGCTCTTCCAAACTACATCTCCTTAAGTACCAGATGAATAAGTTGCTCTGATTTTACAAGCTCTGTTTCTTTTAAAATTCTTTGAGCAATTGGGATAATATCATCCTCTGAAAAGCCAAGTTCCTTACAAGCTAATAATGCGTCATCTAAAACTTTTGACTCTGGTTTTCTAAGTTGTACTTCTTTATATTCTTTATGAGCAGCTGGTCTTTCACTTTGTTCAAAGTTTGACTGATATGAATTTGAGTAAATTGCCATTCTTTGAATTTTATTACTTAAGTCTAACACTATTTGGGCTGCAGCTTTTGCTCCTACTCCTGGAGCTTTTTGTAAAAGTTTTTTGTCTTCATAAGAAACTGCCTGGATAACACCTTCAACTCCTAAGCTTTGTACCAAATTAAATGCTGACTTTGGGCCAACACCTTTAACAGATAGTAGTAATTCAAAAATTTTCTTATCCCTAAGAGATACAAAACCAAAAAGCTCTTGAGAAGTTTCTCTTATGATATGTGAGATAAATAATGAGATGGTCTGACCTTCAATAAAAAGCTCACTTGTATAAACTTGATACCCAACACCAGAACTAGTTTGAACAATGGTCTCTAATCTATCTGAAAAAAGAACTTGTCCTTCTAAATAACCAATCATGATATTTCTCCCACTGCGTGCTTAAGTTGACTTGATAATGCTCGAGAACGGCCCTTTTTGGCAATAGTCTGCTGCGCACTAGACCTTTGAAGCCCATGACATAGCGCTACCGCAAGAGCATCTGATTCATCATGGCCTGAAAACTCTCTAACACCAAAAACAAGTTGCAATGATTTTTGCATACGCTCTTTTGTCGCATGCCCATGCCCAGTACTCATTTGCTTAATAAGGTTTGGTGAATACTCATAAATTTTTCCAGGTAATGCATCAACAAGGGCCCCTAGCATAGCACCTCTTGCTTGGGAGAGCTTTATTAGTGCTGTATGGCTTTTAACATAAATAAGTGATTCGATGGCCACTTCATCAGGCTGATATTTCACAACCAACTCTTGAGTCATTCTATGAATATCTCCGAGTCGCTCAAGAAACTCTTTACCTTGATAAAAATCAATAACCCCAGAGTCGATATAGGTAAACTTTTTGCCTTTTACTTCTATAATGGCAAAACCTGTTTTTCGAGAGCCTGGATCAATTGCAAGGATTCTTACTGACATATATTCAGGTTAGCAATGGAGCTTCCAAATGAATACTAACTTGCTTGGCTTTTTCCTTTTATAAAATGGCCTAAATAAAATCCAAAGGAGCCTCCAACGAACTGTGCTAGCTCAATACGTCCATAGTCCCCCTGCGTTATGCCAGTCAAAAAACAAAGTCCTACTGTTGCAAGTCCACAAAGCTGTAAAAAAAGTCCAAAATAAAAAAAGAAAACCGCTAAATTCATATTCATGAGATATCGATGAGCGCATTGTCTGTAAAGCAAAATCACTAGACACTAAATACTAAACAACTTAGGATCACGTTCATAGGTAATTAAATGTCCCAAATACTTTACTCAAAACCAGTTATTGATAAGGCCCTAGAAGAACTCAAACAAAAAACTAATGAGCTGATAACTAGTGGCATAACACCATGCTTGAAGGTAATCCTGGTAGGTGATCATCCCCCTAGTGTGATTTATACTAGAAATAAAAAAAAATTCTGTGAAAGCTTTGGTGCTCAATGTGAAATCATCAAACTAGATAAAAATATTTCAGCAGAGGATTTTAAAATTGAAGTTGATAAAATAACCAACGACGAAAATACTCATGGCTGTTTTGTGCAACTTCCACTCCCTGCTCAGCTTAAAAAAGTCAGAGTTGATGAATTAATTCCTCCTCAAAAAGATGTAGATGGTTTTCATGCCGTTAATGTTGGAAAGATATACCAAGGATTTGATGAGAGAGACTTTCTTGCACCATGCACTCCCAAAGGGATCATGACTCTATTAAGACATTATAATATTGATATAAATGGTAAAAATGTAACCGTCATTGGAAGATCCCAAATTGTTGGGCGCCCAATGAGCTTAATGATTACAAACCATAATGGAACTGCCACTTTATGCCATTCTAAAACTAAAGACTTACAATCAATCTGCAAAAACTCCGATATTATTATTTCTGCTGTGGGAAAAACGAGATTTTTAAATTCAGAATATATCGGACCTAATAAACCAATTGTTATTGATGTGGGCATGAATATTGATAGTGAAAAAAAACTATGTGGAGATGCCGATTTTGAAAATATCAAAAATCAATGTTCAGCTATTACTCCAGTACCTGGAGGAGTTGGGCCTCTTACGATATTATCCCTAGCTCAAAACTTAATCTTAGCTACTAAAAAGTGAATACATCTATGAAACTTCTTAAAACTTCTCTTCATCAAAAACATAAGAATCTTAATGCTAAAATGGTTCCTTTTGCAGGCTTTGACATGCCTATACAGTACTCCTCGGTTAAAGATGAGGTTCTTGCAGTGAGAAATAATTGCGGTGTTTTTGATGTTAGCCATATGGGAGAATTTTTTCTAAGAGGCAAACAGGCCATCGCTTGTGCAGACTATCTTGTAACTAATAATATTCAAGGAGCTGCAATGAACAAGGCTATCTACTCACCAATGTGCCGTGAAGATGGAACTATTATTGATGATCTCATCATGTATAAACTTGCAGACGAAGAAATTTTAATTTGTGTTAATGCGGCCAATATAGAAAAGGACAAAGAGTGGATTCAAAAACATATTAAGAACTTCGATGTTCAATTTAGTGACGAATCTGATCATTTTTCATTACTTGCAGTGCAAGGGCCCAAGGCTACAGAAATACTTTCAACCCTAGAAATTCCTAAACAAAAAGATATTAAATATTACGAAGTTGTAAAAACTGAATTTAGAGGTGCATCTATTATTTTAGCTAAAACCGGATATACGGGCGAAGATGGGTATGAAATTTTTTCAGACCATAAAACTGCAATAGAGATTTGGGACTCACTTCTAGAAAAAAACGTTGTTCCATGCGGTCTTGCATCAAGGGATGTACTAAGAACCGAAGTAGGCTTCCCTTTATACGGACAGGATATTCATGATCAGGTTAATCCATATGATAGCGGCCTCAAATGGACCGTTAAGCTTGATGAGAGAGAGTTCATCGGAAAAAATGCTCTTGAGTCAGGAGACTCTAAATATAAGCTTGTTAAACTTATTTTAGATAAAGGGATTCCTAGGCCTGGCTATGAAGTACTCGATGAGAGTGGAGCCCAAGTAGGCGTTGTGACATCAGGGACAATGTCAGTAGTTTTAGGGAAGGGAATTGCACTTGCCCATATCGAAAGAAATAAAAAGCCAGAAAAATATGTTGTTAATATCAGAAATAGGCATTATGATGCGCAGTCTGTAAAAGGATCATTTCTAAAGCTTTGAGGAAACTTTGAGTTATCTAGTACCTGAAGATTTGAAATTCACTAAAGAACACGAATGGATAAAAATCCAAGACGATGTTGCTATTATTGGTATTACCGACTTTGCCCAATCCTCTCTTGGGGATATTGTATTTGTTGAACTTCCTGATGTTGGAAGAAATTTATCTCAAAATGAAACTTTTGGTGTTGTTGAGTCTATTAAATCTGTAAGTGATCTCTACTCCCCAATTAGCGGTGAGGTTGTTGAGATAAATCAAGAAATTGAATCAGGGCCAGAATCTTGTAATCAAGAACCCTATGACTCGTGGCTTGTAAAAATAAGACCTAACGATATGAGTGAGCTTGAAAAACTTTTTGATGCTCAAACTTATATTACTCACTGTGAAGAACTTTCATAGTTCCACTCTTTTTTATTTATAAACATTTTACACCGAATGCCATTTAGCCAAATTTCACTTTACGATTTGTTTGAATCGGTACATACTGCCTTTCACTTTTCAAAGCAAAACACAAGTCTTAGAGGCAAATAAATTAATGGATAATCTAGAGTCTATTCAACTGTTTAATACCGCTGTCATTAAGAGCAAAGAAAAAAACATTGATGGAACTTATGAACAAAGACTAAAAGATGTTTGCAGTACGCCAGTAATTGACGCCTTAGAAAAAGCAGTTATTTATCTTTCAGATTCCCAAAAAATCTCTCGTGATCAAGCAGCTGTTCAGATCATTGAAACTGTTCGCGAGCTTGATTCGGTATGGCAAGATTATGTAATGATGGAAGGAATTGATAAGCTAAAAACTCTTCTTCGTACCAAGAACTAACTCTTAACAACAAAAGACCATTTTATATTTGCAAGGCCACCTTTAATCATACCCCTTGGAGGATTAGGAAATGGACCTGCTTGATTAAATGATTCCACAGCAGCATCGTCTAATTCTTTCTTGCCGCTACTTCCAACCATTTTCACACCAACGATCTCTCCTGCAGAATTTAAAGTGATAATTAAAGAAGTAATAAAATTTTCATTTGCAGGAAGTCGTCGCCCATTTGCATAAATTGCTTTTGCTTTTTCTCTTAATGACCTTCCCCAATATTGCTCAAGCTTACCTCTTATTCTTTCATAAAATCCAAAATACTTAAATTCAACAGTATTTAATCTTGTAAAGTCACCAAGAGGCACATCTTCAATAAAGTCATTATTACTGCCCCTTCCCTTAGATTTCGCATCACCATTAAAAAGTCCTTCTTTTTTGCCTCCAGCTTTAGCAATGGCCTTCTTGGGAGCAATAGGTAAACTACCAAGCTGGGATAAAGAGAGTTTTTCTAATGTTTTAGGCTTTGTACTAGCCTCTTTACCGTCTCCAACCTTTAAACTTTTGCCATCTTCACCCTTGCCAGCTTTCTTATAGGACTCAATCTTATTAGCGATAGACTCTCTATCAAAAGATTGAGTCTTTTTTCCAAGAAACCGTGATGATTTATCTAATTTAGAATTTGATGCTTGGTCAGAGTTTACAATTTGTCGTTGAGCTCTTGTTTTTGCTAATTTTTCTTTAATTCCTGCAAATTTATCAAAATCAACAATTTCAATTGGACTAGACTCTTGGATAGCCGTCTTATTTGAAAAGTCTAATTCAAACCTTATAAAAATTAGGACTGCATGAAGTAGTAAAACACCACATACAATATGTATGATTTTTACTTGAGTTTTATCATTGTGATAACTTAGTTCCATTTGCTCTCCGACATGAATTTATCGGAGAAAAGCTAAATTTTCCAAAGAGTAGATACTGAATGATGATAATTTTTCCAGATTAATTTTATTGGCTAGTATAATAATCGTCTTCTTCAAACTGAGAGACTTCCTCTTCTGATATTTTCTGAGTGTTTTGCTCAGAAGTTGATAACTCAGTCCCTGCTACAAAGGCTTCCATATGCGTATTATTGTCTTGAGTATCTGCAAGCTTACCTGTTTCTGTATTTACTCTAACATTTAGAATCCCTGAGGGAATCGTAAAATCAAGCTCACCATATTTCTTTAAATATGAATCCATATACTTTGCCCAAACCGGCAATGCAGACTTAGATCCAGTTTCTGCCCAACCAAGCGTTTGGTTATTATCAAAACCTGTCCACACTCCAAGAGTTAAATTATGAGAAAATCCTAAAAACCAAGCATCTACATAATTATTAGTTGTACCTGTCTTGCCGCCAATAAAGGAGCTAACATATCTTGCGTTTCTTCCAGTACCATTTTGTACAACACCCTTTAAAAGGTTAGTCATTAGATAAGCTAATCTCTTGTCATAAACATAATCTTCTTGAAGACCTTCAGTATAACTTCTCTTGATTTTTTCAAGCTCACTCATATC
>CAYGJN010000018.1:12837-29036 GCA_964350135.1 uncultured Bacteriovoracaceae bacterium
TTTTTGTCTGGGTTTCTTTCTATGTCTCTGTCTCTGTCTCTGGGGCAAGAAGAATTTTTTTGTTTAAGCTCTCTAAATTCTCGCCTTCTATTATTTCTTCTTCTTTTTTAAAAACAGTAATTTCATATTTCTTATCATAACGATCTGTTACAGAAATTATTGCTTTGGGATTGATCTTTTTTCCGCCATTTGGAAAAAGAGCATAGTTGGCAGTGAGATTAAGTAGGGAAATACCAAATGACCCCAGGGCCAAACTTAAGTCTGGATCTAATTTAGCCTCTAGGTCAATTCTGTCTAAAAATTTCAAAATATTATCAACACCAAGATCACTCGCCATTTTTATTGTTGTTACATTTCGACTTAATTCTAGCGATCTCCTAAGAGTCATTGCACCTTTAAATTTTCCATCATAATTTCGTGGCTTCCAATTAAGGCTATTATCAACACCACCCAAGGCTTCAGGCGAGTCTATAATAATTGATGACGGAGTATAGCCATGTTCAAGAGCAGCGGCATATAGAAATGGTTTAAAAGAAGAACCTGGTTGCCTTAATGCTTGAACAGCCCTGTTAAACTGAGATTTATTAAAGTCTCCTCCTCCTACTAGCGAAACAATTTCTTCACTTTGAGGATTAATTGCAACAAGAGCTCCCTCTACCTCAGGTTCTTGTTCAAGATAAAATTTGTAAAATCTTTGCTTTTGATATTTTTCTCTTTGCTCTGAGGTTTTTAATTTTTCAACAAAGTTTTTATCAAAATATCTATAAGGAGAAACTTTTTTTGCTATGGTTTTAACTAAGATTACATCTCCAACCTTTGCTACTTCACTGGCCCTAGATACCAGAGGTATGTAGTTTCTTTCTTCACTGATGACTCGCTCTCGCGCCCATGAAAAACCATCTTTAGGAATGAATCCCTTTATTCCTCCAACTGAAACATAAATAAGGTTTTGATATCTATCAACATGTTTTACCACTGCTTCGTAAATTTCACCTTTATAAATAAATTGATGTAACTCATCTTTGCTTTTTGAAGCATTATCTGGATAGACTTTTAAAAATCTAGATTTAGTCATCGTTGTTGCTTCATAACTTCGAATAACTTCCATCTCTTCTTGTGTGTATTGAATTTGATATTCTTTAGCTCCATCAGGGTGAAGTACAAAATAATTGGAATGCTTTTTATAAAAATCAGTCCTTTGCTCTACTTCAAACTCTTCAATACCCCCATCTTTTTCAATATGCTTCAAAGGGCCTTTATAACCTTGTCTTTTATCTATATCTTTAAGACCTTCACTTACAAATTTTTCTGCTTTTTCTTGCAAGCTCCAATCAATGGTAGTTTTAATTTGATAACCATCTCTTAGAAATGATTCTTCCCCTACTTCATTTACAATCGTTTTACGTATCCATTCAGTAAAATGTCCTCCTTTCATGGGCTCGCCTTTGCGAATCCTAAATCGAAGTGCTTCCACTAAGGATTTTTTATACTCTTCTTCTGTGATTTTTTGTGTATCAAACAATCTTGAAAGAACATAATTCTGTCTTTTCTTTGCAAAGACAGGATTGATATAAGGAGAATATCTTCCAGGAGCAACCAAAAGCCCAGCGACTAAGGCTGCTTCTGCAACAGTCACTTCTTCTAATTCTTTATTAAAGTATCCCTTAAAAGCAGACTTAACACCGTAGTATCCACCGCCAAGATAAACTTGATTTAAATATAGATAAAGAATATCTTCCTTGTTGAATTTTTTTTCTAATTCTATTGCCAGCAATATATCTTTTAATTTTCTAGTGATTGTTCTTTCTCTAGTTAAATATAATTGTTTTGCCACTTGCTGAGTTATAGTGCTCCCACCTTGAACAAACCTCCCTGCTTGTATATTGGCAATCATGGCCCTTGCAATTCCTAGGTAATCTACACCACTATGATTATAGAAATTTGAATCTTCTGCTGCTATAAAAGCTTCTACTATTCTTGAAGGGATTTCGTTAAAAGGCACTAGTTGTCTATCTTCTATACCTGTCTCCAACAAAACAACTTCATCTTTAGAATATATTCTTGAAGAAATAGGAGGGTTAAATTCTGAGAGTCCCTCAACCTTTGGCAATGAGATTTTTAAGTAACCAAGAAAAACAAATCCTATAATTGCACCAAAGATTGTAGATCCAACCAAAAACGAAATTGTACCTTTTGTTCTATTTGAAAATAACTTCATAATTTCTTAATACCAGTCTCTTTTGTAGGTCTTGTTACAAAATACTTTTTCATTTGAATCTCGCCTTCTTTGACTATGGCAATTGCATCTTGTGAACGATCCTGAAAAGGTGTTGAGGAAATAAGTTTAATATACTCACCTCCTGAATTTTTACTTTCTCTAATTTTTTTAATTACCTTAGTCATAATACCCCAAAGGTAACCATTACCATATTTCATTTTGACCTCATCTCTCATCGAGTCAATAATGATAATATTTTCAATCCCTAGTTGTTTATAATAATTCGTTGCAAAGACTTCGTTTGTTAGAGAAGAATAAAATCCGTCTTTTGGCTGATGGAAACTAAAGGCCTTCTCCAGTTGATCTCTCACTACTCCCCTATTAATGTTTACGACCTTTTCTTGCGCGCTAGAGTAAAGAGGCACAAAAAATACAGTCTTCAGATCATTAAAGTGAATATTCTTAAAATTATTATCATAGTATTTAAAAAGACGATTCTTCCAATTTCTTGAGTAAATAACTTTTTCTTTTTCTAGTTCAATCAACAGTTTATACCAATGCCATTCAACTAACGAAGTTGAACCATAATGACTATAAAGAAAGGCAATAAAAAGACCTAGGCCATTTCCTGATATTAATTTTATTTTAATTTTTTGTTTTTCAAGATGTTTTAATGCCCCAATGGCAAGGGAGACATCGTATAGCCCTGGACCAATGAAAACTCCATAATTTTGATCTTCGTTAGTGCTACTTTCTTTATTAACAATCAGGGCCCTTCTCTCAACTTCAATATTAGACTTATCCTGCTTAAAACTTACTCCCTGATAGCGGCTTGCCTCATTTTTTTCTTTTGAATCGTGAGTTTGCAGTCCACAAGAAAAACTGATTAAAACAATCAATAATAGCGGAGCTAATTTAACTAAATGCATTTAATTATAATAACATGACGAGCAGAACAGAGAATAGATCTAAATATCTTCTTCTTTGAGGGTATCAGTCAGTTTTTTAACTTTTTTCTCAACAGTATTCAAAGCTGATTTACAATCTTTAAAGAGAGTAACCCCTTTTTCAAACTTTTTAAGAGACTCTTCAATGGTTAGCTCATCACTTTCTAATTCTGAGACCAAAGCTTCTAAGTTCTCTAGTTTTTCTTCAATTGTTTTATTTTTAACTGACATAGATACTTTATGCCAAATTTTTGACACGAAGTAAATTAATCAGTCAAAGCAATGCCAGAATTTTTCATTTCAAAGCATTTTGTATGTCTTTACCTATTTATTCTGGAAATTATATTTCCAAAAATCATGAATCCGTGTCTGGTCATGCATATCACCTCTATGACACCATCTAAAAGCTTGAGTCTTTTCCTTATTTTTTTCTTATTTTTTTAAAGTTCAAAATTTGTTGGCGGTGTAAAAATTTTGCCCAGTGTAGAGATTTTGGCACCTTGATTGCTATAGTTTAATTGTATCTAGTGTGAAAGTTGAAAAATTTTCCCACGTAACAAGGTACTCCAATAGGATGTTGGAGGTTTAGTTGAAAGACATTTGGGTTCCTCTTTCAGCGGCTATTGCTCAACAAAGGAAGGTTGATACGATAGCTAACAATGTTGCTAATGCTAATACACCGGGCTTTAAAAAAGACAGGCTCGTGTTTAAAGAGTACTTAACAGCATTAGATAAGGGGACAGAAGACATTGATTTGCCAAGGAAGGAATGGCGCCCAGGAGACTTCTATAGAAGCCAAGGCGCAGAAAAATCCTTTGTTAAAGTTGGTGCAAACTTTACTGTCCATGAACAAGGACAACTTACACCAACTGGTAACCCTTTTGACTTAGGCATTAGTGGTCCTGGTTTTTTAGAAGTTCTTACGCCAAACGGAATTAGATATACAAGAAGGGGAAGTTTCTCAATTTCCAAGGAAGGAAAGCTGGTCACAGATCAAGGCTATTTAGTCTTATCTAAGTTAAGTCAGGCGCCTACTGATTCTCAAGGAAGAGATGATGGTGCCTCTCTTGTTCCAAAGCCCGAAGATAGGGCCATTATCATTCCAGCAAGTATTAAAAATGTTTCAGTAACTAATGACGGCACTATGTATATTGATGGGCAAGGTTCATCAACATTATCCGTTGTCGAATTCAATGATGTCCACGCTCTTAGAAAAGAGGGAAGCTCACTTTATATAAATCCTGATAACAATAATCTCCTCACTGCGAGCCCTAAAACTCAAATTCATCAAGGCTTCGTTGAACAATCTAACGTGAATGCAGTTGAGGAAATGTCTGAGTTAATTAAGGCCAATAGACAGTTTGAATCTGTTCAAAGGGCTATTAAAACTTATGACAATATTTCAGGTAGAGCAGTTAATGACATACTAAGGTTTTAACTATGAGAGGTCTTTATGATTAAAGCATTAAATACAGCAGCGACAGGAATGGCCGCTCAAGATGCCAACGTTAGTACCATCTCTAACAATATCGCTAACGTTAATACTACTGGTTATAAAAAGAATAGAGCTGAGTTTGAAGACTTAATGTACGAAACAATTACTGAAGCTGGTTCGAGGTCAGGTGCTAACTCAAGGTATAACGTTGGGACTCAGATTGGGTCTGGATCAAAGGTATCTGCAACAAGACGTATTCATAGTAATGGTAGCCCAATGCAAACCAATAACCCATATGACCTTATGGTGAGTGGTGATGGTTTTTTTGGAATTATTCTTCCTAATAACGAAGTTAAATTCACACGTGATGGCTCTTTTAATGTGGATGCTCAAGGTAACCTGGTAACCAAAGATGGTTATCGAGTATTTCCAGGCATAGCACTCCCTGCAGGAGTTCAAAGTGTAAACATAACTCCAAACGGCTTAGTTGAAGCTTACGTTAATGGATCAATCACACCAAACGAAGTGGGTACTGTCCCTGTTTTTACTTTTGTTAACCCGGTTGGGCTTAAAAGTACTGGTAAAAACTTATACGCACAAACAGCTTCAAGTGGTGAGCCTATTCAAGGAATTGGAGGGCAAAACAATACAGGAATAATCGTTCAAGGGTCTCTTGAGGCATCGAATGTCAGTGTCATGAATGAAATGACTGACTTAATTCGCGCCCAAAGAGCTTATGAAATGAATTCTAAAGTAATGACAATAGCTGATCAGATGTTACAAACAGTTAATAATATAAGGTAGTGGGATGAGATTAACATTAGGGATTATTTTTTTATTTTCAAGCTTAAGCTCATTCGCAAAAGAGGATTGTACTTTAGAGCTGCATGAAAAAATTATTGTTTTTAATAAGCCTACTAAACGAGACAATCTTAACAATATTATTAAAACAAATACATGCTCGGATAGTGTTACTTGGTCAGCGATAAATAGACTTGTTGAAGTTGAAGGTGAAATAACTGCAAAGCACTTAACAAAGTTAATTAAAGAAGAAGCTAAAGATATTAGGGTCAAAATTTGGCCCAACCTTATTACCGTTATAAGCCCTAGCAGTATTATAAATAGTGAGTTAAGAAGAAATACTGGTTTTATTGCTCAAAATATTGAAGTTGTTTCACCTATTACCCTTGTTGGCCTTAACAAAGTATCCCCTATTAGAATTGCTTGTCATGCCTGTAATACAACCGGTATGAAAAATACAAGTATCGACTTTACAATACCAATGAACGAACTTTCAAAAAGGATTTGGGTAAAGTTTGATATTTTAAAGCACGATCTTATTGTTGTAGCCAAAAAAGACATAAGACCGTTCACTTCTAAAAACCTTATTGAACAAGTTGAACTTGCAGGAAGAGCTCTCGCTGACAGCAGTGACTATGTTAAAAACATAGAAGACTTACGTTACTTTAAGTTAAATAAAGTTATAAAAGTGGGAGAGGCTATAAAGCATACTGACCTAACTCCAAGAAAGCTTGTTGAGTTAGGTAAAATGACTTCTGTGGTTGTTGCAAATAATGGATTAAAGATTATTTCTGAAGCAATCGCAAAACAATCAGGGAGATATGGGGAGATTATTACTCTCTATAACCCTAAGAGTAAAAAACAAATCAGGGCCAAAGTTATTGATCACAACAAAGTTAAGGTTGAGTTATGAGGTTACTCTCTGTTTTATTAACATTATCTTTTGTTCTCTCATCATGTAGCTCTTATGTTAATAGATGGCATAGTGAGATTGATCGAGAGCAGGCCAGACGAGGTGGTGGCTATAGGAAAGGACCTAAATCTGGTAATGAGTTTGACCTATATCGAAATAAACCTGTCGGTCAGAAGTTTTCAAATATTGCTCCTATTAAAGAACCTACTCAAGGTATACACTCTACCGCATATAGAAATAAAGTAATGCCTTCAACCAAAAGAGACTATGCTCCAAGAACTCGATATAAATCAAATGACCTTTATGATAATGGAAATGAAGGAAGTTTATGGTCAGGAGCAGGCCAAGAAAATTATCTATTTTCAAGGAATAATGCAAAAAAACATGGTGATATTGTTGCTATAGAGGTTCAGTCAAAGCTAAAAAAAGAAATTACATTGGAACTTGCAAGAGCATTTCCAACAATGGCCAAACCTAAGAAAGACAAAAAAGATAATGCCAAGGCTGCAGCTCCAGAGGCACCTAAAAATGAAGAAAAAGAAGCTGATGACCCTAATAAAATTCATGATCGAATTTCAAGTGTTGTCATTGAAGAAATTAATCAAGACCATCTTCTTCTTCGTGGAAGAAAAGATGTTTTGTATAAAAAGAAAAGAAGACTTGTGGAAATACAGGCCTTGATTTCAAGAAGAGATGTTTCAGATGAAGACTCTGTTATGTCTAATAGTGTATTAGAATCAACAGTCTCAGTATTGAGGTAGGAATGTATAAATTATTAGTATTGGTTATTTCAATGTCATGCTTTTCTAGTTCTAGGATCAAAGACCTAGTTACTATTAAAGGCGTTAGGGATAATCCCCTTATTGGTTATGGTCTTGTTATAGGACTTAACGGCACAGGTGATGGTGGCGGTGAAATTACCAACTCATCTCTTAAACGTATGTTTCAAAAGCTTGGACTTAATCCACAGCAAGAAATTGCTTCTAAGAATGTAGCAGCAGTTATTGTTACGGCCAAACTTCCTCCTTTTGCCAGAACAGGGCAAAAAATTGACGTCACAGTCTCATCTATCGGTGATGCAGGCTCTTTAGCTGGAGGAACATTACTAATAACCCCGGTCAAAGGTGGAGATGGTAATGTCTATGCTGTTGCTAGTGGAGCTATTTCTGTTGGTGGGCTTGTAAGTGGTTCTAAATATGCCACGACTGCCAAAATACCAAATGGTGCTATCGTTGAAAGAGAGCTGCCTCTTGATTTTAATAATAAAAAATCAATCCGAATAAGCTTGAGAAATCCTGACTTTACAACAGCAGCTAGAGTTGAACGAACTATTAATCGCGAATTGGGTGGAAAGTTTGCCATGGCAGCTGATGCTACAACCATAGACCTTATTGTTCCACCTCACTATCACAGAAAAGTTGTGCCCCTTATTTCAATTATTGAAAACTTTAAAGTTAACGTTTCTTCAGCTGCAAAAGTTGTTATCAATGAAAGAACTGGCACAGTGGTTGCTGGTGGAAGTGCCTTAGTTAAGAATGTAGCTTTAAGTCACGGAAACTTAACAATTGAGGTCAAGGATGCAGAAGCTGGAGGAAAAGACGGTAGTGAATCGTTTTATATGGTTGAGAAAAGTACTACATTAAATGATTTGGTAAAAGCATTAAATACATTAGGTGCTTCACCTGAAGATTTAATATCTATTTTTCAGGCCCTTAAAAAAAATGGAGCTATTTCTGGAGATATCGAACTTATTTAGTCGAGTAGGCAAAAAGCCCGTTGTAATGGGGCTATAGAAGTTATGTTATAATCAAGCAAGGTGGTCAAGGAGTGACCAAGCAAATTACTAGGAAGGTATGTGAAATCTGAACAAGCCCTAAACCAAGGCATATCGGTAAACAAAAATAAACAAGCTTCAACTAATAAGCTTGATCGTTTTAAACGAGCGCCTAAAGCTTATAGAGATATCGCTAGGGGTTTAGAAAAACAATACATTCAAATGATGCTTGATCAAATGAAAAAAACTGCAGATTCAAGTAAACCTGATAGTACAGCCACTAAGTATTACAAATCTCTTATTCAAGATGAACATGCCACAGTAATGAGTGAAAAAAATAATGGGTTAGGATTGCAAGAAATGATCTTGGAACAAATTGTTCCCAACCATTTAAAAGATAATATAAATAAAAACCCTGTTCGTGCTTATAAAACAGTACAAAGTCCAGACACCCCGGGAGTCAAAAGTGAATAATATTGATCCTAGTGCTAACCGCTCAGCATTTTTTCCAAAAAGTAAGTCTGATGCCGTTAAGAAAAGTTCTCTTTTTACAAAGTCTTTACAAAGAAACTCTACAGAGAAACAAAAAGAACTAGAGGATCTTTCTAAAAAAGATGCAAAGGTAAATATCTCTAGAAGAGTAAAAGACTTTGCAAGAATTAGAAATGCAGTAGACAAAGCTCCTGACATAGATAAGTCGGATCGCATTGCTGAGTTAAAAGCACAAATTTCTGGCGGTAGCTACAATATGGATTATGAAGGTATTGCAGATAAGATGCTGCAGAATGAGTTTTAACGGAGCTTTAGATGAGTAATGAACTCTCATTAATGTATCAAGATGAGGTCATTGATCTCTGGAGAATGTTCTGTGAGCTTCACAGCGAACTCTACAATGCTACATGTAGGGAGTACCAATTATTACTTAATAGCAAAGTTGAAGATCTTGAAAAAGAACTCTTTAAGAAACAAACAATTATAAGCAAGATTAAGCGAGTGGAGAAAAGAAGGTTTGAACTTATTCATAATCTAAACTCAAGCATTGCAGAAGAAAATAAAATCAATAATGTTAGTGAGCTTGTTGAATATATGCAGTCAGACAATGTTGAGGTTAAATATCAAACTTTTCTTAATAAATATAATCTTTTGCTAATAGATATTATTGAAAAAATACAGGCCCAAAATAAAAAAAACCAAATGTTTTTAAACAAGGCCATTAATTCATTACGAGAAATGAGAGAAGGAGTATCAGGAAATAAGTCTGTCTCTACCTATAATAATAAAGGTAAGGAAGTCAGGTCATACCCTGAACGATAGGTGATAATTTGAGTGCAAGTAATCTCTTAAATGTAGGCCAAAGTGGTTTAGATTCTTCAAAGAAGAGTTTATCAACCGCTGGGCATAATATCGCCAATGCCAATACTGAAGGCTATAGTAGACAACGTACTCTTCAACAAACAGGTACCCCTATTGGTTATGGAAACCTCGTTCTTGGAACTGGTGCAAGGGTAACATCAGTTGAGAGATTTCATGATCAACATGCAGAAAAAAAATTACAACTTGCTCTTACTGAACATAATTTTAATAAGTCTAGAAACTTTCAACTCTCTCAGGTTGAGGGAGTATTTAACGAAATTGATGCCGAAGGTTTTAGTAATGTTTTAAATACATTTTTCAACTCTTTTCGTGAACTCTCCAAGCAACCTGATGATGAAACTATTCGTTCCGTTGTTAGAGACAGCGCAGGCTTGGTCGTTAGAGACTTTAAACGAACTAAACGATCGCTTAATGAACTTCAGACAGCACTTGATAGAGCTGTTAATATATCTGTTACCGACATCAATACCCTTATGCAACAAGTTGGTGATCTTAACGTTAAAATTCGCTCTATTGAAAATGGCCACGGTGAGACAGGAGACCTTAGAGATCAAAGAGATCTTATGGTTAGAAAACTTTCCGAGTTTTTTGAAATCACAACTTATGTTGGAGAAGATGGACAATTTACTATCAATGCTGAAGGTGTTGGGAGTTTAGTTGTTGGAAATCATGTTCAAGAACTTGTTGCTGCTAAGTCACATCAATCCGAAGGTCATCATGAAGGTAGCGTAGAGGTTTTTATAAAAGGCCGCGCTAAAAAAGTTTCACATAAATTTGTAAGCGGAAGAATGAGAGCCCTACTCGATACAAGAGATGTTGAACTTAAAAGCTTTCAAGAAAAAGTTGATGGATTAGCGTATGATATTGCTAAATCTGTTAATGCTATCCACAGAAGAGGTTATGTAAACAAGACCTTTCAGTCCAATGCACCTCAAGGCAATAATGATGCCTTAACTGGTATTAATTTCTTTAAGGAACCGACTAGCCGCTTTGCCGCTGCTGAACAAATATCTCTTAGTGATGAAGTTTCAAGTGATTTAAAAAATATTGCAACGGCATTTGTACCAGATAGCCCTGGTGATAATAGAATCTCTATTGCTATCTCTAAACTTCAAAGCTCAAAAATTCTTGATGAAGGAACTGCAACTTTTGAGGAAGCCTACCAAAAAGGAATTGGAAAGATTGGTTTAGAAACAGCTAAGGCAAGAGTTAACGAAGAGCAAACACTGGGAGTTTTAACTCAAATTAAAGCTATGAAAGAAAGAGTTTCCGGTGTTTCCATTGATGAAGAAACAGCAAATATGATTCGTTTTCAACACGTTTATGATGCCTCAGCAAGAGTGATGAGTGTGGCCGAACAAATGTTTGATACGGTACTAAGTATTAAAAGATAGGTAGTTAGATGACTCGAGTGTCAGAAAACAGTAATACAGCAACAATTGGTTACGCTCTTACTAAAACCAAGAGAAAGCTTGAAGATCTTCAGATGAAGGGCGCTAGTCTTAAGCGGATAGTTAAACCTTCTGATGACCCTATTGGAAATGTCGATCTTATCGGCATGCGCTCAAGACTTAAAGATAACGATCAAATGAAACGAAATATTTCATATGCTCAAACCTATTTGGAATTCTCTGAAAATGCGGTTGCTGAGTTAACTGATATTATGAACAAAGCAAAAGAAATCGCAATTGCTCAATCATCAGATACCTATAACCCTGGTGTTAGAAAAAATATTGCAAGAGAAGTCGACCAGCTAAGAAACCAAGCAATGTCCATTGCTAACAAGCGTTTAGGTAATAAGTATATATTTGCTGGCTATAAAACTCAGCAAAAACCTTTTGATGAAAATGGTGGATACCACGGTGATGGCAATAATTCTTTTGTAGAAATAACTAAAGATTTTTTTGTTCCAATTAGTCTTAATGGTGAAGAAGTCTTTTTCAGCATCAATAAAATGCAAAGTCTCAATAGTGACCCTTTGGCCGATGTTCCCGAGCTTAAAACTGATCCTGCAGATAAAAAATCTGGAGACATCAAAGAAGAAGACAAAAAAACGGAAGAGGAAATCAAAAGAGACATCGCTTCACTGAATAATGAGAGAACTGGTGGAAGAAGAGAAAGTATCTTTGATCAACTAGACACACTTAAAAGTGCTCTTATGAGTGGTAGCGCAGAAGCCATACAAAACCTGCTAGAGGGAATCGACGAATCAACAAATAGATTAATTACTTTAAGAACCAAACTTGGCTCTATTATGAAATCTGTTATTGATGCTGAAGGCACAATTGACACAGAGAACCTGGTGACCGAAAAGCATAAAAGTAAGATTCAAGATGCTGATATTGCAGAACTTTTTAGTGAATTAGAAAAACAAAAAAATATAATGGAAGCAACTTACAAAAGTACCGGAAACATCGTAAATACCAGACTTATAGACTTTCTAAGATAAACTAAATTCTTTCAGAATTATTCCGAAAAGATTTAAAACCCATGGTACCTGATCTTTTTTCTTGATCTTTACCGATCTGGATACTATATGATGCAGGCAGAACAAATTCAGGCACGAACCATGGATTGTTTAGTTGAGGAATAACTATGCTGGTACTTACACGGAAGCTTGGCGAAAGCATCGCAATTGATGATCATATTAAAATCGTTGTTGTCCAAATTAAGGGAAAACAAGTCAGGTTGGGCATCAAGGCGCCTAAAGAAACAAAGATACATCGAGAAGAGGTCTATCAGGCCATTCAAAGACAAAATACCATGGCGAGTCAAGCCAATATAGATGATGTTTCAAAGCTCTCTGAGGAGCTCTCTAAGAAATAAATTCCTTCTTGCATATCTGACCTTTTCACTGATAACATTCTTCTAGGCTCATGCTGCTCTGAGCATCGGAGGAATTTGGTGAATATCTCAACAACAAGATTCGGGGAACTCCAGGTAAATACGGAAGACGTAATTAACTTCAAAGAAGGAATTCTTGGATTTGAAAAACTAACACGTTTTTTTATTATTGACCCAGGTGATAATACATTAATTATGTGGCTTCAGTCATTAGATGATGGATCAATCGCCTTTCCAATTATTGAACCTAAAGTTTTTCATTCTGAGTACGTCGTTAAGCTACTTCCTTCGGAGCTTGCAAGTCTCAACCTTGATAATCTTTCTCAAGCAAAAGTTTTTAGTATATTAACAATCCCTCAAGACGTGACTCAAATGTCAGCTAACCTTAAGGCTCCAATTGTAATAAATGCTCAAACAAATACTGCAAGACAAATTGTTCTTCAGGATAATAAACTTTCTGTTCGTTATGAAATGTATACTGAACTTAAAAAACATATCATCACAATGGCCAACAATTGTTCAGATGACTCTGTAAGAGTTAATAGAAATGAAGCCAAGCCAAGAACAGAAGATGCTCCTAAGAAGAAAAATATTTCTGAAAGACGTCGCCCAGAAGCTCAATAAATAACTTTTTAAATTTTAGATAAAAAAAACCCGCTTTGTAGCGGGTTTTTTATTTTAAGTTAATGATGTCTCTGTTGCTGATTCAGAAAGCTTTAAATACATATGGGCATCCTGATTGCCAGGGTCCTTCTCTAGAATTTTATGCCACTCGGTCTGAGCCTCTAAAACTTTTCCATGACCATAATAAAGAATCCCAAGAGCAAGTCTGGCCGGCATATAAGAAGGGTATTCGTTTTTTAATCTTTTTAATTCATCAAAAGCTTTAGAGATGAATCCTTTTTTAGCATAGACCTTTGAAATTTTAATTCTTGCTTCAAGGTTTTTTGAATCAAGAGCAATGGCCTTATTGTATTCAAAAAGAGCTTCATCAAAACGAGAGTAACTCACATAAAGATCTGCTAGTTCAAAATGCTTATAAGCAAGCTTCTTATTGATATGAGGATCATTTAGCGCCGAAGTTGGCTCCCCTCTTTTGGGAGTTGCTGATACTTTGTCTTTTGCAGTATTAAATACTTCTTTCGCTTTTTCATATTTTCCAATGTCGTTATATAAAACTGAAAGGCTAATTGATGCATCAGTATGATTGGGGTTGATTTCTAGAACTTTAGTAAATGCTCTAATAGCTTTACCAATTTCGCCATTTCGATGAAAAATATTGGCCATCAAGAAAAAAGCTTCTTGAGAGTTTTTATTAACAGCAACCACATTATCAATAATTTCTAAAGCTTGTTGTAACTCACCTTTTTCAAAAAGCATTCTTGCTACATTAAGCTCACTAGTGTTTTTTTCATTAGCATTTGAAGCGATAGTTTCCATAATCACCTTTTATTTCTGCGGTTGATTTAATTTTGTTTGGCAATTTACTTTTGTTGCACTAACAGCTTTTTTCTGAGACCCATTAAGCAATGGAAGAAACTTGTCTGCGTAATTAATGCATTTCTGATACTCATCCAAAAGTAAGCTTGAGCTTACAATTCTAGTCATTGAATGATTTTTTAATTTTTGATCTTCTATATTATTTAAAATATCTAAATATCTAAAACGTGCAGCAGAGTAGACTTCGGTTTTAAAATAAAAATCCGCAACATACTGCTCTTTATCTATAAGCATCTTTTTAGCATGTGCAATCTTTTTACCTGCACCCTCAATATATTCTGAGCGAGGATACTTCTTAATAACTTCTTCGTAGTACTTAATTGCCTCGATGGCAGGAGTTAAGTCTCTATCAAACGTATCAGGAATTTGCTTATCAAAAGATTCTGCAATCTTCCATACAACATAAGCCATTTTTTTACTTCGCGGGTGAAAATCACGAAATAAAATATAAGCTGCTGCTGCCTCTACAAAGTTCTCTTGTTTGAAAAGGATATCTGCCTGAAGAAGCTCAGCATGAGTTGCATAAAAACTATAAGGGTATTGGGACCTTAAGAGATTTAATTTTTCTGTCGCTAATAAGTATCTTTCTGCATTAACGAAAGCTTGAGCTTCCTTAAATAAAACTTCTGCAGGTGTTTTCCCATCTGGTCTCTTTGTAGAGCAAGAATAGGCCAATAAAATAGATATTAATGCGAAGAGGCGAATCATGAAGTTAATTTAACCTTAAGCGATTAGACAGTCAAAGCTTACTATCAAAGATCACGAGTACTTTCAGGAAAAATATCTTTATAAACTTCACTAAACAATAACTTTAGAGAGGCAGCAAGAGGTATTGAGACAATCATTCCTACAACACCCATATATTGGGACCCTATTATGACGCTTACCACAACAAGAACTGGATGGATATTTACTATTTTTGAAACCAATATAGGAAAAACCAAAGCTAAATCAATGGCGTTGGCCACAGAGTAAAGAATAACAACTGCACCAAACTCAGGTCCCATTCCAAAATCAATAAACCCAACAACAAGTCCAGGAATAATTCCAATGATTGGCCCTATATATGGAATAATATTCGTAACGGCTGCTGCGAGCCCAAGAAGTAAAGCAAAGCGAACATCCATAATAAGTAGGCCACCTCCAATTATAATCCCAACAATGGCAGCCTCAACAAATTTAGCAAAAATATAATCACCAATCTGGCTATTAAATTGATAAACAAGAAAATAGGCCCTTTCAAAAATTTGATTAGGAACAAATTTTAAAAATTTATTTTTTAACTCTCTTCCATCTCTCATAAGAAAGAAAAGAAATAGAGGAATCAATAATAACCACTCCAACAATGAGGCTAAGATCTTCGGTATTTTTAATAAAGCTTCCCTACCTTGACCCTCAAGAAAAACTAGAAAGTCGTCAACAACACCATCTGGTAACTCTAGACCTGCTCTATTTAGAGCTTCTTGCTGAATCTTTGAATAATTAGTCTCAAGAAGTTGCTCTACCTTGGGAATATAATATTGAAAATTATCAAACTCGTCCTGGAGTGTTGGAATTAATTTAGCCATTGGAAAGATAAGAAAAAATCCAACCGCAATAAATATAACAAAAATTGAAGCTCCCTTACTTAATCCAAGCTTTCTAAAGATAGGCACTATAGGTTTTAAAATAAGGGAGAGGATAAAACTTACAATCAATGGAAATGTAACTCTGGGCATACTCGCTAGAGCTACAACTAATATAATTAGTGTAAGACTAAAAAAAACAAGCTTGGTCGTTCCAATATTATTTTCTGTATTGGCTTTGATATTCATTAAGGTCCTGTTGATTAAGCTTGTATTTAAGAACTTTCATCTCTGTTGTAATTGATGAAAGTCTATTGGCCAGTATGATTGAAATTGACTGCAAGAGCTTTGCACCAACAACAGGATAATCATTTATTAACTCATTCACATCTGGTTTAAAAATACCAAGTAGACAGCAAGACTCTTTTGCTATTGCTGAAGCTGTTCTTAAAGCATTTTCCTGTAATAAGGCTAACTCACCAAAGTGATCACCTTTTTCCAAAGTGGTAATATGAAACAGCTGTGCTTGTGCAGCTGCTTCTTTTTTTTCCTCAGTTTCAATGACTTCATCATCTTTACTAATTTTGTACGACTTAGCCATTATATCAACTTGTCCGTTATAGATAAGATAAAAGCCGACACCGTTATCATCTTGCTTAAAGATGGCTTCCTTAGAGGAAAAATGTCTTACATGTAAATATTTAGAAAGTGCTCTTAGTTCATTATCTGAAAAATTTTTGAACACTTTAATACTTCTTAGAAATTTTGGGATGGCCGATTGGTGGGCCCTTGAAAGAGGAGAAGCTAACCAAAAATATTTCAACACGG
>CAYGJN010000019.1:0-28922 GCA_964350135.1 uncultured Bacteriovoracaceae bacterium
AATTCCAGATATTATAAGCTTCTGCCTGGCCAAAAGTACCAACAAGCCTGTTGAAATGTTCAACTGATCCACAAGTTACAAAACCAGCATTTCTACCACTTGCTCCTTGCCCTAGATCTCCTTTTTCAACAATTGCAATTTTGAGATCAGGATCTTTTTGTCCCAACCAATAGGCTGCAGAGAGACCAGAGATACCAGCGCCAATAATAACCATATCAGCTTGGATAGTTTGTGGGTTTAAGTCTTGCCAGAGTGAAACAGACATTAGCTTTGTCCTTGTCTAGGATTAGTATTAATAACTTCATCTTTATTTTTGTATTTATTTATAAAATTAATAAGATTTGGGTAGTCCTTAAGGTCAATTAATTCTCTGAAGTTTGCCCAGTCAATTAAGCAATAGAGCCAAATACTAGCGGGTCTCCATTCTTGAAGAAAGAATTTACTTTCATTTGTATCTAGGTAATTAAATAAAATATTAATTCTTTCTCTTTGAAGGTTAAAAAAAAGTCTATCTTCTAAGACATCAAGCCCAGAGCGTTTTAGCATTAAGGTATTAACCAAGGAGAGACTGGCCTCATCAGTTAAATTCATAAAGATCTTTTCTTCTAAAGAAATATCATATTTAAAATAAGTTTGATTTAAATAACCAAAGATTAAATTTGAATCAGGTATTTTTTTATCATCATCAATTAAAATTGGAATTTTGCCAATAGGTGAAATTTCTAAGACCTCTCTTCTATCTTTGCCTAAAATATCCAGCACTTTAAATTCGTAGCTTAGAGAATGTTTTTCCAGCAAGATTCTAACTCTTCTGACATAAGGGGAGGGAATTGATCCAATTACTGCTAGTGACATAGGAGTTTTCTTATCACATTTTAAACAGTTCGTGATAAAAATAGATTTATGCGCGTAGCACAAGCTTTTCCTGAAATGATTAATTTCCCCTTTTTTATGGCCCCTATGGTGGGTCTCTCACATATTGCAATGAGAGACTTAGTTAAGCATTATACACCTGGCAATGCTAAGACACTTTGGCCAACAGAGATGCTAAATACTCGTAGAATGATGGTTGAGAAGATGGGGGAAACTCCAGAGACCCTCAAACTAGATTTTGAAGATGATCTTATTCCACAAATTTTAGGTAATGATGAAAGGTTTATTGCACCAGGCGTTCAAAAACTAGAAGCCTGGGGAGCAAAAGCTATTGATATTAATATGGGCTGTCCTGTACAAAAAGCTTTAAAGCATAATTATGGGGTTGCTTTGATGGGAGATATTTCTTACGCAAAAGAAGTAGTTGCAATGACCACCAGAAATACAAATTTACCTGTAACTGTAAAGCTTAGAGCAGGCATTCAAAAAGACTCAGATTTTTTGCTAAATTTTGTAAATGCCATTAAAGATGCTGGAGCCTCTTGGGTATGTCTACACCCAAGGTCTGCTTCCCAGAAAAGAAGAGGCTACGCTGACTGGGATCAGATAAAACTTCTTAAGGAAAATATATCAATTCCTATAATAGGTAATGGAGATGTACAAACTGCCAGTGACGCTTTCTCTATGTTATCCCAAACAAATTGTGACGGGGTTATGATGGGCAGATCACTCACTGCAAGACCATGGCTTATGTGGCAAATAGGTGAAGAACTAGGTTTTGAAAACCCTCCTGGTAAAATTGGCCTTGCACCTAGGACCCCTGAAGAGGAGGCCCAAGAGTATGGGGTGGCCTTAGTTTATTTTATTGACTCATGTGCAAGGTATTTTGATGAATCCCAGGCCATGAGAAAAAGCCGTTTTTTTATTAGAAATTCGTATGGTTGGCTTAATTATGGTCAACAATTGATCAAGATTGCTAGTAAATCAAAAACAATTATTGAACTAAAAAATGAGATTATTCGTTTTTTTGAGTCACCTTATTTGGCAATGTCACCTAGAACTGAGCTTAGATACTGAGCTTATTCGATCGATAAGAGAATAAAAGTTTTTTAAAAGTTCATCTTTCAAAGGTTTGTTTTTTAATTTTTCGGCCTTAGTGTAGACTTCACTAATACTCAACTGACTATCATCGGTTTCTAGAAAGAATCGATCACAGGGAATTCTAAGAAAGCTTTTTGCGCCTCGGGAGTTCTCTCTAAACAAGTTCTGACCAAAGCTAAAATAGAAACGATCATTTTTTAATAGTTGATCTGTAAGTTCAACGGAGCCATTATAATCATGAAATAATACAAGGCCTTTATATGCTGAAGATTTTAGTATTGACATAATATCAGAGTATGCCTTTACACAATGAATGATAACCAGATTTATATTATGCTTCTTTGCTAGTTTAAGATGCATTTTAAATGATTTAATTTGTAGCTCAAATGGAGCTCCCTTAATTCTATCTAAACCAGTTTCTCCAATCGCAAAAAAATATGGGTTATCTATCTGTAGCGCAATACTTTCTAATAAGATTTTAAAATTTTTAGGCACTATACTCCATGGGTGAATCCCCATACAAAAATAGCTTTTATTTGATTTCTCATTAGGACTTAATACAGAAACTTGAATACAATCATCTTGTTGGTTTGTTCTATGGGAGTGGATATCAATATATTTAATTTCTCTCATAGTCTGAGTATAATTGATTAAGGACAGTAGAAGCAGCATAAAAACCAAAAGCTCCTGTTATAAAGCTAGCTGTTCCGAGTCCATTATTGCAATTTGATGAAGAACCGATCATATTTTGAGAATTTAAATCCACTTCTTCAGGTGAGAAAACACAATGTACTCCATAAGGTTTTCTATTTTTAGGAAAATCAAAATCAAGGCGTAGCTTTTTTCTTACTCTTGAAAGCAGTCTGTCCTTGTATGATTTATTAAGGTCGGTCACTTTAATGAGGGAGAGGTCTTTTTTGCCACCAGCTGCGCCAACAGTAATAATAGGGATGTTTTTTTTATATGCTTGTGCAATAAGATGACACTTACTTTGCAGAGAATCGATGCAATCAATAATAAAATCAAATTTCTCATTAAAAATTTCTTCTGAGTTGGATGGGGTATAGAAATCTTCAATACATGTGATTTTGATCTGTGGATTAATAAGTTTTAATCTATTGGCCATTGCTAAAACTTTTGTCTGTCCTACAGTATTTTCTAAAGTATGAACCTGCCTGTTGGTATTTGAAAGACATACCTCATCTAGGTCTATCAGGGTAAGTTTACCAACGCCAGATCGAGCTAAGGATTCTGCTGCCCAGGACCCAACACCCCCCACGCCTACAATGGCAATTTGAGTATTGCTTAATATTTCTAAAAACTTTTCAGTATAGAGGAGTTCAACTCCTTTAAATCTGGGATTTGTCATGAGAGTATCCTATAGCATTACAAATTTTTGAGGTCAAAATGTCTGTGAAAAATAAAGTTAGGTGCACTTGGGCAAATCCTAAAAACCCACTTTATCTTAAGTACCATGATAAGGAATGGGGAGTACCGGTAAAAAATGATCAAAAACTTTTTGAGCTTTTATGCCTTGAAGGGGCTCAAGCTGGATTAAGCTGGGAAACGATTCTTAATAGAAGAGAAGGCTATCGAACACTATTTAAAAACTTTGATATTATTAAATGTTCTCAATTAACTGACAAGCAACTAGAAAAGATCCTAACAGATGAAAGAATTATCAGAAACCGTCTTAAGGTATACTCCGTAAGGTCCAATGCTCTTGCCGTTATTAAAATTCAAGATGAATTTGGATCTCTAAAAAAATACTTATGGTCGTTTGTTAACGGAAAAACAATTTATAATAAATGGCAGTCTCTGAGTGAAATTCCAGTAAAAACTGAACTTTCTGATTTAATGTGTAAGGATCTTAAAAAACGAGGATTAAAGTTTATAGGTTCTACTATTTGTTATGCATTCATGCAGGCTGCAGGCCTGGTTCATGATCATACAACGGATTGTTTTCGCTTTAAAAATAGTTGATTCTAATACTCCTCTTCTTGAGTTTTTATCATCCGATAAAGTTCTATGAGAAGTTTCTTAATACCTCTTTTGTTTAGTTTTAGTTTATGGGCCCAAGGCCCATATATGAGGGTCCTTATCCCAGATGACTTATCAGATAGATATTTTGATTATGCTTGTTTTGATAAAAGTATTAGAAAATTCAGTGAACCTAAAATTGAGACTAAGGATCTAAGTTTAACTATTGGTAAAAGGCAAAGAATTGGTGCTGCTTGGGATGGTCATTGTGCTCCTTTTGCAAAAGAAAGTTCATGGAGCGTTTCAGGTAAAAGGCTTATATGCGTTGAAAAAAGTACTGATTCTAATATTGGTCATAAAAAAGTTTTGCATATATTTAATAGAGTAGGTGATGATTATGGCAATTGTCCAAAACTAAGGTTCGAGTATAATTATAAAACCATTCATTATAAAAAAGGGTCACTAGAGAGATTCCAAACATGTTTTATAGAGTTTTACAGTGGTGGGACTCTTATTCATCAAAGACCTAAAAATAGTAATGACGATGGCAATTGTGGCCCAAAACCACTGACACATAATATATTAACAGAAAATGGAAGATGCTTTAGTATAGACGTTCTAACAAGAGGATTTGAGGAATTTAAACCACTGGACAAAGCAGACTGCGAAAAAAGTTCTATTAAGACAGTTTTCTCCTATAAAGAATATGATCATCCCATCGCAAGAGGTTTCTCATTTTTAACAGGTATTAGACCATGCTTTGAGGTCGATGAACTCTCAAATGGTCTTTTTTATAGTATGGAACAAGACTCTACTCAAAAATGTAAAGATGAGCCTATTAATGATTCAACAAGACAAATTGCTACTCCAGCTCAAAGTAGTAGGGATGATAATAGTGAAGTCATTACCAAATAAACTGTCAAAGTTTTATACACCTTTGAAATTCTTATAATATCTCTAGATTCATAGCTTCATACCTATAAACTTTAGTAGTACTTAAAATATGAGGTATATATGAAATTTGCACTAGTTTTAGCTTTAATGGCCACACAATCATTTGCATTTGTAGAGGTTGAGAGATCAATTGAGTCACTTTGCTTAAATGGTCCAAATCCAACAATGAAAGAAGAAGTAAAGGCCCTCTATGTTTGTGAAGAGGATAGCTTCAGCCAGGCCAATAATGGTCATTTAGTAAGAAGCGGCGTTTGTGTATCTAAAACTGCTTTGAGCGATAATTATATAGTTGTAAATGCAAAAATTACTAAAAAAATAATAAAAGGCAAAGAAGAGTATAGTAATCAATTTACTCAATCATATTTTTATGGAGATGAGCAGGATACTTATCAAATCGCCAATGATGTAAACTCATTAATACTTAAAGAAATGGATGAGGAACATAGGCCCCTTTTAACATTAAGTATAGATAAATCAGCTTACAATTTAGACCTTGAAAAAAGAGATGGAAGAACACCAAGTAATAAAGCAAATAAGCAAAATTATAAATGCAGACCTTTAGATAGATAAGACAACTTAAAATTTAGAAATCAATGGAGAGACTCAGAGGGTCTCTCTTCTTTTTTAGGGGCAGCTACAATAAAGCCTTCTTCTAGTATTTCATCTTGAGACATAATTTCTGTCATCGGTTGTGCTTTTACAAAGCGTCTAGAGTAAAAAAACATAAAGTCTCTTTGAATTTCCAATAAGCAGGGAACAAGTATTAAGGTCATAATTGTCGCAAATGATAAACCCCAACCCATAGAAAGAGCTAGAGGTTTTGTAAATCCAGAGTCTCCTCCTAAACCATAGGCCATAGGCATAACTCCACCTAAGGTGGTAACTGATGTTAGGATTATAGGCCTTAATCTTGTAGCACAAGCATCAATTATATCTTCACGTTTAAAGTCGAGCCAGCTCTTTCTTTTCTTATTAACTGTATCAACGAGTATAAGTGAATCATTGACCACAACACCAGCCATACCAATAATTCCTACAAGTGCCATGACATCAATAGTAGCGCCGTGAAAATAGAACGCCCAAATCACTCCTATGACACCAAAAGGAATTGCTAGGCCGATAAGAATGGGCTGAATAAGAGATTTTAGAGTAAGTGCTAAAACTAAAAGAATGAGAAAGATACAATAGATAAGCTTTTCATTCATAGATGCCTTATTTTTTTGTCCCTCTTCATCAGCATCTTCAACTCTTATAGTGATTTCTGGAAGCTCTGATTTGAGAGGTTCTATCTTCTTTTTAATATCTTCTGTGAATATTTCTTTTTTAATAATCTCTGGATCGAAGCTTAATTCAATATTAAAAATACGTTTAAGATCTTTATGCTCAATCTTTTTAAGTGATACTCTATTTGTCCAATTACCTAAACGCTTAAGGTCTAAAGATTGACCATTGCCGATTTGAATAGGAATTGTATTAATAAAAGAGAGATTCTTTTCGTCCTGTATATAGGAATAAACTTTGATATTTCTACCTTTATATCGAAACTCATCCATTTCAGTTTTTGATACATATGCCCTAATTTGTGTAGAAACATCAAAAGTAGAAAGACCAATTTGTTCAAGAAGTTCTAGATTGGGTTCAAAACTATAAGTTTCTGCTTTTAACTTAGGATTAACAAAAATACTTTTAAGTCCTTTTGAACCATCAACTCTGCCTTTTACCGCATTGATGATTTGATCTAGATCATAAGCATCATTTCCAAGAATTGAGACGTAAAGTGTGTTATCCTTGGCCGTATCATGACCATCCATTTTAGATTCAAGTTTAAGTAACTCAAACTGATCAGTCTGCAGTTCTGGTAGGACTGTATTTAGATAATCACTTATCTCTTTTTTAGCCCCTTCAATATCAGGGTAGGTTTCAGAAAAACGAATATCGTATTTTGCATACCTATAGTCCTCATACCAGATACCATTTATATAAGATGCGCCATAAGTAGTTACGATATCACTATATTTTTCTTTATCAATTTTCTCTAAAGCATTCCAAAGGGGAGTTAAGTTTTGCTCAGTTTCTTCCAGGGAGTCACTTTTTTTAAGTACTGCAAGAATTCTAAGTTTTTGACTACCAATTCTAAGGTCATATTTTGTAGGTACATTTTCTTTTGCAAAGTATAATGAATAGGCCATAAATCCAACAAAGACAAACAAAAGCACATATCTAATTTTGAAGGCCATATTCAGTGTTGCTGTATAAAAACTCTTAAAATTATCAATGAAATGATTCTTAGTTTTAAATGATGGTTTTTTTACAAAATGGGCCAGATGATTTGGAAGTATAAAAAAAGATTCAATCCAGCTAATAAAAAGTGTTGATATAACAACTAATGGAATTGCATAGAGAATTTGCGAAAGGCCATCTTGTGAAAACAATATGGGAGTAAAAGCAATAACTGTTGTCAGTACAGTTCCTGTTACTGGCCCAATCGTGCTCTCTACTGCTTTAATGGCAGCGTCACGAGGTTTATGACCTTGTTCTAGATACTGCATATACTGCTCGCTAACAATAATAGCATCGTCAACAAGAATACCTAAAACTAAAATCATACCGACAACTGAAATTAAATCGATATTAACGCCAAGTAGGTGCAGTATTGTGAAAGTCCCAAAATAAGCTAATGGAATTCCAAGGCTTGTTATAAGCGATGATCTGAGACCTAAGAAAATAAATAATGAAACTAGTACTAAAAGAATTCCTACGATTGCATTATTATTAAGACTGTTTAATTGTCTTTCAATATAAGCTGGTCCATCACCTGTAACTTTACCTTCAATGCCTTGAGGAGCAGTTTTATTAATAGTTTCCAATATTTTATCAAAGTTTTCTTTTAAGCTGATTATGTCAGAGTCTAAATCTTTAAATAAAACCAATGTTGCAGTAGGTTTTCCATTTGTTTTCCATCTTGTCTTTCTTTCTTCTATGCCATAGCTAATTGTTGCAATATCACTAAGCTTTATAATCCTTCCAGAAGCATTACCTTTTATAATGATATTTTTAATATGATCAATATGACTTACACTTTCAGTCATTTCAAAATTAATACTACTAAGACCCTTATCAAAGCTGCCAATTGGTGAGATTTTAAATTGTGCAGTAATTCTTTGTTGAATCTCTTTTAGAGAAAGTCTGTATTGTCTAAGCTTTGATGGATCAAATTTAATATATATCTGTGGTTTACTGGAGTAATCCGCTACACGAACAATCCCAGGTAGTCTAGATAACTCATTTAATGATCTTTGGAGCCATTCTTGATGAAGATTATTATTTTCATCAAAGCCTAAAAAACTGACGGTGCTAAACCAAAAATCTGATGATGTATCAAGGCTGACATTAAGGTCTTCGATATCGGAAGGTAGGTTAGGGCTTAAGGCCATTACGGATGCATCGATCTTATTATAAAGATCATCAACATCTTTATAACCATCTTTAATATTGACTGTTATATATGAACTTCCATTTGCACTACTTGATGTAACTTCTTCAATACCAGCAAAATTTGAAATAGCTTCTTCAATTGGGTAGGTAACAAATTTTTCCATCTGAGAGGCACTGGCTCCAGAAAGACTTGCTTGAACAGATATTGTATCTGTTGGCATCTGGCCTATAAGGTCTCTTTGCATTGATAGAAGAGAGATAAGCCCAGTAGCTATTAAAAAGAAGCTTATAAGATTAACTACAAATGAGTTATCGATAAAATAAGTAATAATTTTGCGCATTTGACTCTCTCTTAGGCATATATACAAACCCAAGAGGATATAAGCAACAAAGTGTTCTTGATGAGCATTTATATTGGAATATTTACAGACTATCTAAGAAACTCAAGTCCCATACGCAAATATTGTCCTTGTGAGCTTTGTGAGGAGATAAGAGGCTCGATATAGGATATGCAAGCATAAGGATGGATTGGCCTTGGAGGATCTTCAATAAGTAGATACTCTTTTTGATCAAATAATTGAAATTCAGAGCGTGGAATTCTTAGGGCCATTCCTTTAGTTGAATAGTCTAAAACTTGACGTTCAAAAGTTTTATTTTTGAGTTCTGATTCGGTTAATTTTTTAAATTTTATTTGTATATTTTCTTTTCTTAATACTTCACGGTTGTACTTTCTATGCTCTTCAATAAAAATATTAGTTGGCATTTCAAGACTGATTTTAAAATCTGAACTAAACAAAACTTTAGTTTTGAAAATTGTTGTTTGACCATCACAATAAAAATAAACATGATTGGCAAGTCCTGCTTTTAGTTTTCCTGATTTAGGATAAACTTCAATTATATTTTCAAATATATTAACATTGGTTAGGACTGCAATAACCATATTTCTAGAGTTTTTTATATTTTGCCAGAGTGATATAGGTTGATTTCTCTCTTTTATATGCTGAAGAATCAATTGAATTGATTGAGCACTAAACTCTTTGTGAAATTCCATTTTCTCGGATCCTGTTGTTTGGGCCCCCATGCCCGACAATAAATGTGCACAGAAAATGCCATTTATTTAATGAGATTTCCTATCCTTAGAGCATCTTATTTGTACTATTTAAATAAATTGTCTAATTTGTTAACAATTAAGGCGTTTTTTTTAATCAAGTACTTTATATACTTAATATCTCAACATACCAGACGATAAGTTTCTATATTTACAGGAATGAATGTGGAATTACGGGAATTAAAACCCAAGCTTCTTGACTGCGAAATCAGTCTTGGACAAGGGAAAATTGTTTTAGAAAATAAAAAGAAACAGGGACAATTGGTCCTTCCTGAAGAATATCTTGCTGTTATCAATAAATTTGATGGCACTTTAACTGTTGAAGAAATTGCAGCTCTAGTTTATGAAGAAACTGGAGAGGTTAGTTTTAACTCAATTATAAAATCTATTCATCTTCTACAGTCAGCTCAGATGATTGAAAAAACTGAAATTGACCTTGATAGCATTTCTCAAGATAAATCCCCCCATGAACAAAGACCTTCTTTACTCTCGCGAGGGATTTTTGAGTTTGATCTTCTAAGAAGAATAAAATGGGGAGAGGGACTATCAATTTTTACGATTTCTCTATCTCTGTTGCCACTGATAGGAATTGGGCTCTATTTATATAAGTACTGGCCTATTAATATTAGATCTATTGGATTTCTCGCTCAAGATGGTAATTATATTGATAGTGCTATTAAAATTATTGTAATGGCATCTGCTCTACAAACATTTAAAACTCTTTATAAATTTATAGTTTTATTTCTTGGAACTGGACGTGTTTATAATCTAGGAATCAAACTAACCTTTTATTCTTTATCTCTTAAATTAAATGATAACTCAATTTTTACATCTAAATCCAAGATCTCAGTGGTTCTTTATTCAATACAGTCGATGGCCATTTATTTTGCTGGTTATGCCTTAGCCGCTTATTTGTTTCCAAATCATGAGCTTTTAAATGATCTTTTTGTTATCTCCTGTCTCTTAACACTTATTGACCTTGATCCTTATAGGATGAGTGATCTTTCTAGGCTTTTCTATTATTTTTACTCAGAAAAACAAATTAATAATCTACTACCTTACTTGAAGAATTGTACGTTGAAGGCAACATCAGGGTCAGATTTAAAATTCAGTGATGAGATTCGTTTTGTCTTATACGGTGCAGTTTCATTTCTTTGGGCAGTTGTCTTTATACTTTTTAGCATTGATTTATTGATAAATAATATTACGAATATGATATTTGCTACTATGGTTGGTGATATCATTCAAAGGGCCCAAATTGCATACGTTTGTGCCTTTATTCTTTTTATCTTTTTCTACCTCTCAAGTGATCTGTTTTATACCTTATTTAAAAATATTTGGTCACCTGTAGGTTCTTTACTAGATAGAATGAATACTGGGGGAAAGGAAGTTGCTAGAGATAAATTCTCTCCAGGAGATATTGTTGCTCAGTTAAGAAGTAATCATCTATTTAGTGACCTAGGTCGAGAGATGTTAGAGAATATTGTTGATCACTCAAAGGTCAAGTCACTTAAAAAGGGGCAGTTTCTCATAAGACAAGGTGATATGGGAGAAGAGTTCTATGTGATTATAAAAGGAAATGTTGAAGTAAATGTTAAGACTTCAACTGGAAAGATAAAAAAAATTACAAAGATGACTGATAACTCAGTTATTGGTGAGCAAGCAATTCTTAATAAAACAAAACGAAATGCTAATGTGTTGGCACTTGATACAATTATCTATTTAGAGGTACCCAGTTTTGTGTTAAATGCTTTTCACGAGGATCCTAAATACGCCCAAGAGCTAAAGCATTTAATGCTTAAGATTGAAATTGCACAATTTATATCTTCTTCAGACTTATTTAAAGATTTTCCTTCTGAAGTAATGGGTGTTTTTATCGAGTCAGGAGATTTAGTTCATTTCCCTAAGGGACATGAAATTGTTACTCAAGGTGAGACAGATAAAACATTTTATCTGTTGATACGAGGGATTGCAGATGTTGTAAAAGATGGCGAAAAAGTTGCTGAGCTTAAACAAGGTGATTTCTTTGGAGAAATTGCACTTATAGCGAATACACCAAGAACAGCAAGTGTAAGAATTCTTGAAGACAGTCTTCTGCTTTATATTGAAGCTAAAGAGTTTTGGAAGCTGCTGTCTAAAAATATTGATATTGCTATGTATATAGAAAGTGTTGGTAGAACACGAATGGATGATAAGTGAAAAAGTTAATTATTTTCCTTATTAAGATTATTCCACTTTATACTTTGTATAGAGGGTTGACTGGTGGTGGTACTAGACTCAAGCCAATGGTAAATATTGGAAAAGTGATTTTTACTCAATACGAACTTAAAGGTATTACAGATCTAGTTATCCAAAACTATAAAGATTCACAAGGAAAGATTGCTCTTGGACAGGAGTTCTCAACATTAATTAATGAAAATTATATTGGCCAATATTCTACTCTTGTACGTGAGATGCTTGGTCAAGATGCCAAAAATATCTCTAGAGATGTTTGGGAAACCCCTTATACATTAAATCTTGACCCAGGGACTAGAACAGTGACAATCTTTAGTGCAGGGCCAGACCTTATTGCTGAAAGCAAAGACGATGTTACAATGAGCTTTAATATTAGTGGTTCAGGGGATTTATCTCAAACAAAAGCTAGTAGTCAGATGGGTCAAGAGAGAGAGGAACGGGTTACAGATCAAAAGCAAAGTGAATATGAAGAAGAGACTTATAATGCCGAATATCAAGAACAAGAAGAACCTGTCGCAGATGAATATGTTGATGATTACCAGTCTGATGATGAGTATGAGGAAGAACCCATTCAAGATTCATATAACGCTGAAGAAGAGTATAATTAAGAATAATTACTTAAAGCCTATTGTTCCCATTTTAAACATGGTATATCCCAGACAGTCTGACTTCGCTATATCTATATTTTTAGTAAACATACTAGCAGTGAAGCCTTGAAGACAAATAAGCTTATTGTTTTCGATTGTAAAAAACTGATCAATTATATTCTCACCATTTTTATTGATAAGTTTGATTTTTTTAGGTGAAAATGTATAACCAAGATCAATGTTTTTTTCAACTTCTTGAAAATTCAGTTCATCAAAATCTGATCTTAGTGAAAAATCCATTTGGTCATCATCTCTATTTTTAAAGTCTATTTGTGCATCTTGGGAAATATATAAAGTTGCAAAAGTTGAATAGACATGTTTGATCCGAATAGGTTCATTGAGCCAAGTCTCATCTTTTAACACTCTCTCTATAAGAGCAGCACCTTTTGTGATCCCTTCAGTATCACCTGATAAACTGCACTCTACGGTAATAGATGGACAATGGTCTGCCATTGCCACTGATAACGTAGTATTAGGCTCAGTAAAATAAACAACCTTATTTGAAAAACACTGTGCAAGCCTAAGAGCAGAGTTTTTTCTTCTGTTTACACATGCATAGACAGGATTTTTGCCCGAGTTATTATGGAGGTCAATGGAAGCGTAAACATTATTATGAGTTAGATATTTGATGATATCTTTGGCCATCATATGTTCATAAGAGTTTCCTCCACGCCATATTCTATTAAAATCTAGTTGATTCTCAAGATGCCGTAACCCCTGAGCGCAGGCCTTAGGGTTACCAATCAGAATCACGACAGAGCGAGGCAGCTTCCCATGTGGATAGTTTCTAAAAACATTTTGAATAATTGTTAGACTTGATGTTTCGTTACCGTGTAATAAAGTTGAGATAAAAAGGGGCTCTTCTTTTTCTCCAGGTAGATGGATTAGAGTAGGTCTATCAAATAAAGTATGTATCTTATGACATTCAAGATTAAAAAATTGATCAGGTAAATATCTTATAATTGGTATCATAAACTATTCTTAAAGAGACCACTCACTTACTGGTCTGTTACTTAATTGGTTTTCTATATATTTATCTATCATTAAATAAAAATCATTATTGTTTTTTTGAGTAAAGTTGATTTGCCAAGAAGCACCGTTTTGCTTTTTATAAGCTCTGTCTCTAATGACTTTAATAACACTCTCGTTAACTTGTTTTTTGTTAAGCCCAAGTTTTGTAAGTTCGTTTGTAACACCTTCTAGGGCAAACGTATCTAAAAAATCTATAAGAGAATAATCTTTATCTCTGAAATTAATTCTTGAATGGATTCCATTTTTTGAACAATTATAAAATTGCCTATCAATATGATTATATTCTGGAAGCCCATCCTCTTTAATATGTTTTACAAGATAATGAACGTAACCGATAAAAAATACAATATTGGCCACAACATCAGTTTCGCTAGGACCAGCCGATGGGACTCTGTGCTCAACTCTAAAGTTTGGATTTCCATTATCATCAAAATCAATTAATGGCCGGTTCCACCTCCAAACCGTTCCATTGTGTAATCTTAGATGTTTTAGTTTATTTGTATCTGAACCACAATCTTGAGGTAAAAGAATAGGAAATAAAAGGTTTTGTTTAAAAAGCTCACTTACACATTTATCAATAAAGCCTCCACCAAGTCCAACTCTCGCAATATTTGAGTTTTGAGAGTAAAGAGAAATTGACTGTTCAAATATTGGAATCCTAGATTCTGCCCATAAGTTTTTCTTAAAGACATAAGGGGCGTTGGCACAAAGTGCAGACATTAGTGGAGCTGCTATAATTGAAGCATTATAGAAATCCTTGGCCTCATTAGGTGCGACCTGGAGATGAATTTGTAATGATGTAGCCTGTGCTTCAAACATAATAGAATCAAGGCTAAGTTTTAATTCGTCTTGACCACTAAAATGTATTTTGGCAGGACCACCTCTGAGCTCATTTACTCGGTCATTTAGAGCTTCAAACCTTTTGCTCGGTGTTCTTGATTCATTACTTAAAAGGTTCATATCAAGACAAGGATATGTTCCTATAAAAAAAGCATTTGAACTTGACTCTGCTGCAGCATCTCGACATTTTTCTACCCAGTAAGAAAGATCATTCTTTAAGCATTGAATGAAATCTTCTTTAAGATAGCTTGGAGTTCCATTAATTTCAAAATTATACTTAGAAAGCTCGGGAGTAATTTGTTGATTTGAAATTCTGCTAACTAATTGGTCACCGGTAGGAGAAGGTTTTTGATTATTGTCAGATAGCCAACCTTCAAGTTCATAACCACATTTTTTAGGACATGCCTTAAAAGTGTTAGTGTCTTTTAGCCAGTCAACAAGTAGCTGAGTCTCTTCCTCTAGCTTTTGTTGAAACTGAGATGCATCTTTTTGTGAAAAAATGTTTTTAGCGACTTCCTGTCCCAAATTATCCTCCCCAAATATTATATCCATAATAAATATTATTTGGGTAATTTATAGAAGAAGTACTAAATTTTAGGGTTGCTTAAGAAGAGGGTTTGAAAACTTTGTAGGAAATATTTCATTTAGGCTATAAGTTTTGAGAATTTCTTTTTTATTGCCTGAGTAAATAATGGCATCATCTTGAGTAAATTCCCTTATAACTTGGAGACAAACTCCACATGGAGTATCACCAGTTTGAGTGTCAGTAACCAAGACCATCCATTCAATTTCTACCTTGCTCCACTTGGCAACAGAGCTAAAAATAGCGTTTCTTTCAGCACAGACACATGCAGGATAGCTAATATTTTCAACATTGCAGCCTGGGATTAGCTCCTCTTGCCCTTTAAACTTGATACAGCATCCAACAGAAAACTTTGAGTATGGTGCATAGGCCTTATTCATGGCCTCTACTGCTAATTTATGGGCTTTTTTTGTAAGTTCGTCATTCATGGAGCCCTTGTATCATAAATTAAATACTTATAGCCAGAATCTCTCTTGCCAAGGATAAATTTTTTAGGAAGAATAGGCCCTAGTTTTTAACCAGATGCGTTGTATCGGATGATAGTCCAGAAAAATTCATTATTTAGCTTTTCTACAGATAAATTAGGCATTGCTTTGTCTATGCTTTGCTTGATTCATTGTCTGCTTTCACCCCTTGTGCTCATGTTTACCCCTTGGCTAGGGAATATGTTTGATTCTCTGTGGGCCCATTTATTGTTTTTAGTGTTGCTTCTTCCACCCGCATACATCTCTTTTTATCATGCTTGGAAAAGGCATTCATTTACTAAGCCCCTTATTTTAGGCTCTTATGGGATTTTATTTCTATGCTTTGGTTTATTAAACGAGCATTATCATTGGATTCATTTACATCTGCATAATCATAATCATGGCTATGGCTATGGCAACTATAACTTTATTGATGAAATTTTAATTCATTCAATAAGTATGATGGGTAGTTTATTTTTGATAAGGGCCCATTGGATTAATTGGAAATATTGTCGTTGTCATGGCAAAGCACATTAATCCTAATAATTAAGCGTCTTCCCGTTTTTATTACAAGGTTTTTTAGTTCATCTTCTTTTATCTTTTTCAAAACAGGATTAGTCAGTAATGGCAAAGACTTTTGAAATTGCTCTAAAAATTTTTTATGATCTTCTTCAAATTCAATAACTTCAACCTGGTATTTGCTAGGGGAGAGGCTATTAATCAGATTATCTAGTGCTAGCTGGTCATAAAAAGTTTGATTCCATAGAAATTGACCATTTATATTTAAATGTTTAAGAATTTTTTTTAATGATCTCTTACTGGGAACAGGGTAAAGGCTATCTATGGCCAATATAGTATCAAACATCATTTTTAAGGATAGGCTTCTTATATCTGCCTTTTTATAATCATGTTTTTTAAATGGATTGTTAAATAGGTCTACGCCTAGATAATTCTTAAAATAATAAGACATGGAGCCTAGTCCACAGCCAAGATCTAAGACAAGGTGCTCCTGAGGGATTTTTTTTAACAAATACTCCCTTTGAGAATATGAGTTTAAATTAAAAAAAAGGTATTCACTTGAGTAAAGTTCATCATTAAATAGTGCATAATCTTCACTTTTTTGGCATAGGTCGTAGACCTTTGCGAAGGCAAGAGCACGTTTTTGGTCAACTAATTTTGCTAAAAAATGTTTCATAGAGAATCAACAAAAATACTTTTCTAACAACTCTAAATCAGATAAAAAGGTTTGTACCAATTTTTACCTTATTTTTGGAGATTGAAATGGAATTAGTAAAAAAGACTGCAGAATATTCAATTTATAAAAAACGTTCTGGTCGTTACGGGATTCAGACTAAGAAGAATAAATGGATAAATGGGGATAAAAAATCAGAACTCCTCTCCGCTGCAGGGTGAAGTATAGTAGTTTTACCTAAAAAAGAAGAAGCTCCAGCTGAAGAAGTCGCAGCACAAGAAACTGAGACAACTCCTGAAGCAGAATAATCAACAAGGTCATTTTAATTGATATATCTTAAGATGGGGCTCCCTCTTGTTATAGGGGGTCTCCTTTATCTAAGTTATTCATTTTTTCCGGTATATTTAGAAACTAATTTCTGTAACACACAAGAAACCCAAAGATTAATGGCAGACCTTGTTCGAGATAAGAATAAGAAAGAATTATCTTTGGCCATAAAGGCCTGTCAGGCAAAACCTGGAGTAAGGCTTTTAACCCACAGTTTTAGGTATAATGATAAAGAAATTATTCAGCTTTTGCTTGATAAAGTTTCCGATATCAATCTTGCCGATGAGGCCAAAACAACTCTTCTTTCTTATGCAGTTAGCTTAAACCGAAATTGGATTGTTGAAAAACTCCTGGATAAAGGTGCTGATCCCAATCTTTTAGATATTAATGGGGTTTCACCACTTATGATGGCCGTCACTCACAAAGACCTTGAATTGGTAGATCTTCTTGTTAAAAATGGTGCAAAGAAAAATATCACTGATAATTTTGGAATGAATCCATTAATGGATGCAAGTTCGTTAGGCTATCTAGATGCATTAAAATTAATGTTAGCGGATATGGGTGGTGAGGATGATATTTTACAATTTAATAATCAAGGTCTTAATAGTTTAACGTTGGCCATTTTAAATTTAAGAGTAGAAGTCGTTAAGTATCTTTTGAATTATTTTCCTGTTGATAAAAAATATTGGGATAAGAACTTAAATCCCTATGAAGCAGCTGGGCTTACACAGAACCCTGATTTGCTTAATCTTACAAAAAAATGGCAATAGGATTATTAGTAATGCCAAGGAAAGTCTGAAAAGTTCTGTTTTCTTTTTTCAAGAAAACCATCTCTACCTTCTTGGGCTTCATCAGTTCCATAAGCAAGTCTTGTAGCCTCTCCTGCAAAAATTTGCTGTCCTACTAAACCATCGTCAATTAAGTTAAAACCAAATTTAAGCATTCTGATTGCAGTTGGACTTTTAGAACCAATTTCTTTGGCCCAATCAAGAGCAACAACTTCTAGGTCTTTATGTTCTACAACCTCATTAACCATGCCCATATCAAAAGCTTCTTGAGCAGTATAATTACGGCCAAGGAAGAAAATTTCACGGGCCTTTTTCTGTCCAACTTGTCTTGCTAAATAAGCTGATCCATACCCACTATCAAAACTACCTACATCTGGGTCAGTTTGCTTAAAAATAGCATGCTCTCTAGAGGCAATTGTTAGATCACAGACTACATGGAGTGAATGTCCACCTCCAACGGCCCAACCTGGTACAACTGCTATAACAACTTTAGGCATAAAGCGAATCAGCCTTTGAACTTCAAGAATATGAAGACGTCCTAGCTTGGCCTTATCAATAACACCTTGACCATTTTCATATTGATAGCCATCTTTTCCTCTTATTCTTTGATCCCCACCTGAGCAAAAGGACCATCCATTATCTTTTGAACTTGGTCCATTCCCTGTAAGTAAAACAACACCAACATCGCTCCATTGTCTTGCATGATCAAGAGCTATATAGAGTTCATCCACTGTCTTAGGTCGAAAAGCGTTTCTTACCTCTGGTCTATTGATGGCCACTCTGACTGTGCCATGACTTTTGCATCTATGGTAAGTGATATCTTGAAAATCAAAGCCATCTACCTTTGTCCACTCAGATTCTTTGAAAAGAGAAGAGATACTCATAGGATGTCCTTTATAAAATTATACTTAGTTGCTTTTGCTAATCTATCGTAAATAGCATGCCAGTGTTGATTAGAAAGATCACCCTTAAAATCAATAAGCCCATAAGTTTTTGAGCTTTTTGAAAGGTTTTGCAAGTGACCATAAAGCTCTCGTGCTGCTAGATGTGGTTCAGTACCTAAGTCAATATTTTCAACTTCTTCCCAATTTGTTGAGAGCTTAAGCTCAGAGGTAATAAAAGACGGCTCAGTGTTTTTATTCATAAGAATAAGAGGCTTTTGTGGTCTGTAATGCTCTTGCATTTGTCCCGGTGCAACCGGTGAGCTTGCATAATTTACATTTAAAGAAATGCCATTGGAGGCTAGCTCTTTGCAAATTTGATCTTTTGTAATCATACCAGGTCTATAGATTAAGACCTCATTATCTTTTACTTCTAAAACCGTTGATTCGATTCCAATAGGGGAGCTGCCTCCATCTATAATAAAAACTTTTTCACCAAACTCATCTTTTACATGTCTTGCTGTGGTTGGGCTTGTTTTTTTAAATTTATTTGCACTAGGAGCAACGAGAGGGATATTTAAAAAATCTATTAATTCTAAAGTTAGAGGGTGATTTGGCATTCGTAACCCTACACTTTCTCTGGATGAAGTAATAAGGGGATTAATATCTTTTTTAGGAACAATAATAGTAAGAGGTCCAGGCCAAAATTTTTGAGCTAAAATTTCTTCAGTTTCACTCCATTTGAGAGCATGTCTTTTGGCCATTTCAATCGAACTTACATGCACTATCAGTGGATCAAATAAAGGTCTTTGTTTTAACTCAAAAATAAGTTTTATGAGTTTTTCATTATTAATAGGGGCCGAAAGTCCGTAGACTGTTTCTGTGGGGATGGCCACTAATTGACCATTATCAAAGAAACTAAGTGCCTTATTGAGATATTCTTTAGAGTTCATAGACAATTCCTACAACATCTTGCTTAAAAATGCCTCTGCAAACCGCCATTAGCTAGATTTTTTTTATAAGAATAGGTAAGATGCAGCAAATTAGGGAGTAATTATGGGGCTTTTTTATTCTACCAAGCGATTTACTGGATTTCCATGTACTCATAGACAATGGAGGGCCAAATCTCATTGCCGCTTTGTTCATGGTTATAGCAGAGAGTTTAAATTCGAGTTTGCCGCTAATGAACTCACTCCAGAGAAATGGGTTATGGATTTTGGCGGACTTAAGAGTGTTCGTTCTTGGTTGGAAGATCAGTTTGATCATACCTTTTTAGTGGCCGAAGATGATCCAGCTTTACCTGAGTTTAGGGCCTTAGATAAAAAAGGAGTTATTCAACTTAGGGTTCTTCCTAATGCTGGCATGGAAGCAACGGCCGAATATATCTATCATCATACAAATAAAATAATTCTAGAGATGACTAAAAATAGAGTTTGGATCACTAAGGTTGAAGTTAGTGAAAATGAAAATAATTCAGCAATCTATATTCCTCAAGCGAGTGTTTTATGAGTATTGCTAGTTTTGGAGCAGGTTGTTTTTGGGGTGTTGAATATATTTTTAGAAATATTCCTGGCGTTCAAGAATGTCTTTCAGGCTATATGGGAGGAGAGTTTAAAAATCCTCGCTATGAAGATATTTGTACTGGGCAAACAGGGCATGCAGAAGTTGTTCAAATAAAATTCGATCCAAGTCTTGTATCTTATGATGAGCTTCTTTCTTATTTTTGGAGGATACATGATCCTACTCAATTAAACAGACAAGGAGTTGATACTGGTTCTCAATATAGAAGTGCTATTTTTTATCACTCCCAAGAGCAAAAAGAGCTGGCCTTAAAATCGATGAAGGATTTTAATGATTCGGGCGTTTTCGATAAAGATGCTGTTACTGAAATTACAGAGGCTTCAATGTTTTTTGCCGCTGAAGAATATCATCAAGCTTATTATTTAAAAAAGTTTGAACTTGGCTACACTGGACCTGTTTGTCATATATTAAGAGAGAAATAAATGAGTTTATATCCTGAAATTGATCCTTATAACGAAGAGATGATAAAAGTCTCTGACTTACATACTGTGCATTTTGAAGAATGTGGTAATCCTAAGGGGAAGCCTATTCTTTTTCTTCATGGTGGACCTGGAGGAGGGATAGACTCAGTTTATAGAAGATATTTTAATCCAGAGCTTTATCGAGTTATTTTAGTTGATCAAAGAGGCTGTGGGAAAAGCATACCTTATGCAGAATTAGCAGAAAATACTACATGGGATTTAGTTTCTGATCTTGAAAAAATAAGAACCCATTTAAAAATTGATAAATGGGCAATCTTTGGTGGGTCTTGGGGATCGACCTTAGCACTTTGTTATTCTATCAAACATGCTCAGCAAGTAGATGCTTTATTTTTACGAGGAATTTTTCTTTTAAGAGAAAAAGAAATTAAGTGGTTTTATCAAGAAGGGGCCAGCAAATTATTTCCTGATCTCTGGCAAGAGTATTTAAAGCCTATTGAGAAATCTAAACATGATAATTTAATGCAAGCCTATTACGAAATTTTAACAGGAGATGATGAAGAAGCTAAAATAAGAGCTGCTAAGTCTTGGTCTATCTGGGAAGCGAGTACTAGTAAGCTTGCATTTGATCCTTCACATGTAGCTATTTATGAGGATTCTCAAAAAGCAATCGCCTTTGCAAGAATTGAAAGTCATTATTTTATTAATAGAGGTTTTCTGGAAACCGATAATTATATTCTTGAAAATATATCCGCTATTAAGGGTATCCCTACAGTAATTGTTCATGGTCGTTATGATATTGTTTGTCCTGTTGAAAATGCTTGGGACCTTTCTCAAAGACTGCCAAATGCAGAACTTAAGATTATTGAAAATGCAGGACATTCTTTAAGTGAGGTAGAAATTACAAAGTTTTTAGTAGAAAAAACAGATACTTATGGAAAAAATGCTGAATCGTGTTAATTTTGTATCCACTGAACAATTGATCTGATAAAAATCTTTTATGAGATTTATTACCCTAATCACTCTTTTGTGCCAATTTTGTTTTGGGGCAGAAATAGATAGTTTCACTCTTCGTTTTGATAGAGATTATCAGGACGCTGGAGTAGTAGTTAATGCAAAATTTAATCAAATGTTTGATGAGGCATTAGTAGATGCAAATAAAGTTGGTTTTTGTAACCACGATAGACTCTATAGTAAACTACGTGATCGTTTTCGCAATATGTACCGTTCTGAATTTATAAAATGGCTTAAAAATACTGATGAAATAGACTCTTATGCTGTTCCTAAAAAAGAATCATTTTTTAAAGATTTTACTGTAAAGGATGCATTTGTTATGGGCCTTTTTGGTAATAGAAAAAGCCTGGCAACAGCAGTAATTATGAAAATAGATGATTTTCATATTGGCACTGATAAATTTGAGCATTTTTTTAGCAGAGGCTTTTATTATTATAAAAGATATTATCTTCAAAATTGGCCTATTGAAAAAGTATTAAAATATGGATTTGAAGTAGAAAAAGGTTACTTAGGAGCTGGTACAACAGGCATTATGTCTTGGGCCGATTTAAATGCAAATTTTGACGGTATGAGGTTTTGGAATCATTTGCTTTCTTATCATCCGGATATGATTGGTGAAGAAAAAGGTCCTTATATTAGATGCACTAATGAGGGGAAATGGGAGAGAACTACTACTGAGATCGATCTTATTAGCTATGTCCATGGTGGCTGGGATGAAAGCATTAATTGTTCTCAGTTTAAAAATGAGAGAATTCTCAATTATTTTAACACTCATATGAAGCAGCTCAATAGTCTCTCCGGCACAGATGTATACCAATGCCCTTTGGAGAGTGAGAAGCATATCTTAAGTGATCTTGAGACTAAGTATGGGGACTTCTCTAAATGGCTTATAAACACCCAGGGACCGAGTATTATAGATGGCCTTACTGCCTATCTTAAAATGCCATATCACTTCTGGGTAGGTATGTGGTGATCCTGTAAAAATTACAATGTCTATTCGTGATTTTTCTCATTAAGTATTTAATCCCCACCGGGGAAGTTGTTTAATGAAAATAATCTTATTTTTTACATTATTTGTTCAATCTTTGAGTTTTTCACAAAGCTTATCAAATCCAAATTCATTTGATGTGGTGGTACCTAAATTTGACTTTAAAAGACCAGATAGTGGAGTTGGTCTAGCAGGTACATTTGTTTTTGAAAGCTTTAATATGGTTCGAGATGACTTTATCATGAATGTAAGTAACTCAAATCAGGTTTTTGATGCAGAGGTTTTAGTAAGACCTGAGTTTTTTGGTATTAAAGGCTCATATTTAAATCTCGGTTTTGCTCTAGATAAAGACAGTCTTTTAAACCTAGTGAAAAAGAGTTTTATAAGTAATGGTAAAATTAATATTAATGACAGAAGGGTACTGTTAACTGCTAAAGAGTTTTCATATGAAACGAAACTTTCACAAATTCTTTTAAAAAACATGAGATTTTTTTGTAATAGAGATCCTGATTATGTTGATCTAAGTATCGAAAGTATTTCTCGTGCTTGTTTTAATACATCTCAGTTAAACTCTAATCAAAAAGGTGGAGTGGCCGATACACAGATAAAGCTTAAAAGTATTACAGATGAAGGTTCTACTATTGAGGCCCATGTCGCTGTTGAAAAACTAGTTATTGAAGAAAACCGTGTACACTTAGAAGGAAAAGAAACGAATCTAATTATAGATGAAAGCTTTGTACTTAAGACTAATAAAATAAATGCAATTTGCGCAAAAACTTCAAATGTCACTGAATTTGATACTGATAGATTTCTTAAAAACTGTATGGGTGATCTTGATATTGATTTTGGTGATATAAAGATTATTGATGGTAATGCAAAGTCTGAATATTATTTAAGGCCTGATAATATCCATATTGAAAATCAAAGAATATTTTTTAAAACACCTGTCGTTCAAATAAAAGGTGAGAAAAGTGTCTCTGTTTTAAATAAACTTGAAATTGATTGCTATAGAAGCCTTTCTAATATTGATTTTGCTGTAGAGGGCGTTGTTGAAGAATGTCTTAAGTCTGCAAATATCAAAATAAGTGAAGCCTATTCTGAGGATTATGGAAAAGGTTCCAAGCAGCTATTGGGCTCAACTGAAGAGTTAGGGATAGTCCAAAATCTAAATCCAAATAAGGCAAGTGCACGCGATATTATTATTAATGTCAAAAAGAATAAGGCTAAAATTATCACTAAAGTCAAAGTATTGGGTGCCTATAAAACACTAACAGCTAATGCCAATATTCGCTTTATAAAAGACGATATGGTTCTTGTCGTTGATTTAACATCTGTTAAATTACCGTTATATATTTTTAGTAAGTCTAAAAAATTAGCAATGTTTCTTATTAAGAAAATGCTTGTGTCAGATATAGTAAGTGTACAAAATGATTTAGTTTATATAAAACTCTCAACAGATATATCAGGAGATAAGTCATGAGAATGCTTTTGATTTTGTTTTTTATTATGAGTTCGGCCTTTGCTGATTATGAGTGTCGTGGTAAAGACATTACGGTCGAGATATCGGAAACCAGTAAAGATCGTGCAGAGGTTCTTGTTTATCATAATGGAAAAAGATCTATTGTTGTTAATGGTTCTAAACAAACCCTTTTTAATATTCAATATGCAGGGAATGCAAGTGGAGATGCTAATTATATCAAGGTTGTTATTGGCACTGATAGTTCTGTAGTATTAGAGAAAACTTACGAAGACATAAAACTTAAAGTTTCATGTAAAGAAATTTAATTTTTTATATTTTAACCAAAAATAATCTCATATAGTTTGGGGCAAAGCTCGGTTGCTTTGCCCTGTAACGAAAGATCATAATAATCACTCATTGCAGTTCGCTCTAAGTTTAGCTCTATAGTATATGCATTATTATCTTTAGCAATTTCAACAAACTGGGCTGCAGGATAAACCTGAGAACTTGTCCCTATAGATACAAAAAGCTCTGTTTTTTGAAGATTTGCAAAAATCCTATCCATTTCAAGGGGCATCTCACCAAACCAAACGATATGTGGTCTTAAATTTGATTGTTGATTACAATTAGTGCATTGAGAGTCTTGGTTAAGGTCTGTATAGACATCTGTGATAAATTCACAGCTAAGGCATCTTTTTTTTAAAAGCTCTCCATGCATATGAATAATATTATTTGAACCGGCCTTTTCGTGGAGATTATCAATATTTTGAGTGATAAGAGTAAACTGACCTTTAAACTCTAATTCTATTTGAGCAAGGATTTTATGTGCCTTGTTAAAACTAATGTTTTTCTCTAATAATTGATTTCTGCGTAGGTTATAAAAACTATGAACTAGTTCAGGGTTTCTTTTAAAGGCCTTAGGGCAAGCAACATCTTCAATAGCATGATTTTCCCAAAGTCCATTTTGATCTCTAAAGGTTTTAATACCTGACTCTTGAGAAATCCCTGCACCAGTCAAAATAGTAATAGAAGAATATTTCATACTTGTACTTTAAGTTAGGCAATATCTAATTGGATACCCAGAAATTGCATTCTATGTTAAAAATATTAAAAATTAATTTGGAGTGTTTATGAAATTATTATTACTTGTGCTTCTTTCTCTGTCTTTAAATCTCTTTTCAGCAACAAAAAAAATCTCACCTGAATCTCAAATTGGCTTTGAGATTGTTAAGTATAAAATTGCAAAAGTGGTTGAAGGAAAGTTTGATAGCTTTAATGGAACGATTGATCTAGATGAGCAAAAGTCTGAAATCAAAAATGTTGCTGTAAAAATAAAGACCGCTTCAATTAACACAGGTAATGAAAAAAGAGATGGACATCTAAAAAGTCCTGATTTTTTTAATGCTCAAGAGCATCAAGAAATTGCCTTTGTATCTACTCAGTCGACAAAAATTGCTAGTAATTTTAAGTTAAAAGGTAAGCTTACAATGAACGGGGTTACAAAAGATGTCCTTTTGAATGTTGAGAGAAAAAATAATAATAGATTTGTTGGAAAAACAACTATCAATAAATTAGACTATAATATTAAGTGGAACAAACCACTTGAAAAAGATAAATGGACCAAAGTAAAGGGCGTCTTTGGTAAAAACGTTATTGGTAATGAAGTTGATATTGTCTTAGATATTAAACTGAATTAATTAATAAGGGCCCTGAGAAGGGCCTTCTATGTTTTATACTCATGATCTAGATTCCGTGGCTTTTAGTTTCCTTGGTGCAAGTTTACATTGGTATTGGCTCTTTTATTTACTTGGTTATTCTATTATCTTTTATGGCGGCCAGTATTTAATCAAAAAAAAACTATCTCCTTGTCATTATAATGATTTTATAAAAACAAGTTTTTGGGCCTGGATTGGATTATTTCTTGGCTCAAGAGTTTTTTATGTCCTTTTCTATAATTTGAAGCTTTATATCAATGATCCTTTGCAAATAATTCAAATATGGCGAGGAGGTATGAGTTTCCATGGCGCTCTTATAGGAATAGGCATTTCAACTTTATATATAGCTAAGCTTGATAGAATAAAGTTTTTTTACTTTACGGATATACTCAGCTTTTTCGCACCGCTATGCTTATTTTTTGGAAGAATAGGTAATTTTATTAATGGTGAACTAGCAGGCCGGGTAACCGATGTTCCATGGGCCGTTATTTTTCCAAGAATCTATGATGATCAACCTAGGCATCCATCACAACTCTATGAGGCTCTAGGGGAAGGGCTCATTCTATTTATAGTAATGATTATTTTACGTAAAAAACTTCAAACTCCTGGGCTTATAACTAAATATTTTTTACTTGGTTACGGATTGATAAGGTTTCTAATAGAGTTTTTTAGAATGCCTGATAAACAGATTGGTTATATCTTCGGTTTTTTAACTCTTGGACAAGTATTTTGTTTAGTTATGATTATTGGTTCTGTGTTTGCGTTAAAGGGGAAGGACAAAACTAGTAATTTAAGTCATTTAACCCTATAATGAAGATTGAACCCAAGACAAGGAAGTCTAGGAATAAAATATGAAAATAGCATTAATTCTTATCAGTTTAATTTCAATCTCTTGCTCTAGAAAATTTCTTAAAAGTAACCCCGATAACAAAAATCTAAAAGAATCTACCTTTGTAAATGATGATGGTGAAATTACAAAATTAGCTTCAGAGTCAAGTGAGGTTGTTCCTTTTATTGATTTTGAATCTCTTAAAAATAAACCTAAAGTACAGCATTGGATTGAATATTTTAGTAAAAAGGATAATGAGAGGTTTCAGCGTTTTCTAAATAGAGGTCATTTTTATAGAGAAGTTGTTCAGACTATTCTAGAGGATAATGGATTACCAAGTGAGCTCTATTATCTTGCCATGATTGAGAGTGGCTTTATTAGTTCAGCAAAGTCTAGCGCATCAGCAGTTGGCACCTGGCAATTTATGAGCGGAACAGCAAAGATGTATAATCTTGATATAGATAGATATATAGATGAAAGAAAAGATCCTATTAGATCTACTGAGGCTGCTTCAAAATATTTGATAGACCTCTATAATGCTTTTAGTTCATGGGAGCTTGCTATATCGGCCTATAATTGTGGTGAGCACAGAGTTTTAAGAGCAATCATGCGTGGGGATTCAAGAGATTTTTGGACATTAAGTGAAAAAAATCTTCTTCCAAGAGAGACAAGAAATTATATACCTAAATTTATTGCAGCAAGTATTATTGCTTCTCAGCCTGAAAATTATGGATTCTTAGATCCTATGAAACTGGACTTAGAAAAATATCCTGATGTGCAAGCGGCAGATATACCATCCCCTGTTAAGTTAAAAGATATCTCAAAACTTACTGGTGTTTCCCTTAAGTTGTTAGAGCGAGTTAATCCTCATCTCTCTCATAAAATGACTCATCCAATGTATAAAAATTATGAGATTTGGTTTCCTACACACGCTATTAATAAATTAAATAGTCAGCAACAACTACTTGTTCAAAGAAGGGTAAAAAACTATAAACGGCCTTCAAGATCTCATTATCATATTGTTAGAAGAGGAGAGAACCTAGGTTCAATTGCTAGAAAATATAGCAATACAGTTAGACATTTAAAACGTGTTAATGGGCTTAGGAGTTCGAGAATCTATGCTGGTCAGAAGTTAAGAGTTACAGCTAGAGCTTATAAATCCAGTGGAGATGCTGCTTTTTACTTTGTCAAAAGAGGGGATACGCTTTCGAGTATTGCAAAGAGATATTCAATTAATATAAACACTTTAAAAAAATTGAATAGAATTAGAGGCTCTATTATTAATATTGGCCAAAAATTAGTTGTTTCAGCTGGCTCCTTAAGATTATATAGAGTAAGAAGAGGGGATAATCTTAATCGTATTGCTAATAAATTTGGAGTTAGTATTGATCATGTTATGGTCATGAATAATCTTAAAGACAGCACGATCTTAATTGGTCAAAAATTGAAAATTTAATTTGTTTTTTTAGTTATTGAATAAAGTGAATAAATAGCACTTAAGAGCATACAAGCAAATAAAAGATGTAGAGGCTGATTCCAGGCCGGAAAATTTAGGTGTTTAAAAACCGTACCAGATAAATAATTCAAGCCAATAAGTACCAAAATGACCATCCATAAATTTGTAATTATTTTATTATCTCTAAAAAGATCTCGATATTTAAAAGTTAGATAACAGACAAGTAGGGCCAAAACCACTGCACTGATTCTATGAATAAGCAGTACTGGGTCTAAACTTTCAAACCATAAGGACCTTGGTGTGATGGATTTAATCTCATCAACTAATTGTCTTGTTTGTGTACCAAGAATAAGTTGAATTAAGCCTAGGCCCATTAGTATTTTTGAAAATAAATGAAGTTTTGAATTAGGAATATGCTTTGGATTTAAATCTAGATAAATATTAATAACTAAAAATGTTACTATTAAGGCCAAAATCATATGAATCGTTATCATATAGGGAGCTAGATAACTTGAAACAACCTTTGCACCAATCCATCCTTGAAAGCTTACTAATAAAAATAAGCTTATGGTTTTCCTAAAAGTTGTTTTGTGAGTTTTTCGATTTTTAAAACCTAAATACATCAAAAATATAACAATAAGGCCTACCAACATTCCGGCCAATCTATTTAAATACTCTGTCCAAGTTTTAAATGCACTAAATGGAGCAATTGTTTTATCGCCGATCTTGAAAATTTCTTGGTAATTAATAGGAAGTTGACTCACCTCGGTAGGAGGGATCCACATACCAAAGCATTTTGGCCAGTCTGGGCATCCCAGTCCACTTCCTGTGGCCCGAACGGTGGCTCCTATTAGTATAAGCATAAAAAACGAAACCAAGGTAATTAGTGTAAATCTCTGGAAAAATTTCAAATTCATATGTATTTATACATTTAGCGGCCCTTGACGGCCATCAATTTGAACCCATCTTATTTGTACAAGGAAATAATTATGACAGCAGCAAATGTAGATAAAGTATATTT
>CAYGJN010000020.1:0-28762 GCA_964350135.1 uncultured Bacteriovoracaceae bacterium
TTTGATTACAAAAAAATAATCGAAACTTTTGATAATGAGATCGCTAAGATTATAAATGATCCAAACTTTGAAAGTGAGATTGGAAAACTTATTATTCGAGAATTAGCTAAAAGGTTTTCTCCTAATAAAATATTTAATTTTAACCAAGATCTGTCTATGGCCGATACTACTACATTCTTTTGTTCTGATCCGAATATTTGGTTTAAGTTTGACAATAATATATTAAGTATCAGCGGGTTTGAGTTAGAGATCACTGTTGAAGAAGATTTTATAAGCGAGATTTTTTCTGCAAATAAATTCACTGCAAATGAATTAGCTCAAAAGTACAGCTCCCTCGATTCTGAAGAAATCCTCAGTTTAATTTTAGACCTCCACTCTAAAGGTCTACTGCATATGATCAATTGAAATTAGAACAATTTAACAGTTTCTTTATCCCTTTGGACTTCTAGGACTCTTAATATTGATGTATAAATATTCTTATTGTGGGAAATAAAAAAATTGCTCTTATTTATGACTTCAAGGATTCTGCCTGGGTAAGCTGCAGGACAATCACTGATAATTTGCGCAAGGCATACGGTGCTATTCCATCATTTGATCTTTTCAATTTTGATTACTCAAATAAAAAATTAATTGTTGATCTTCAGTTGATTGCAAAAGAAATCGCAGAAAAAAAAATTGATAGAGTTGTGATCCTTGATCATAAGCCCCATGCCTATAAACTTCTTAAAGAGCTTTATCAAGTTCAAAAAACCCACGGTATTGAAATAGTATTTCATATTTATGGAGATTTTACTCTTCAGGCAAAAGAGTGGAATAAGTCAGAGAGTTTGTTGAAAGCCTATAAAGTTCATCTTGTTTGTGCCTCAACTAATCAACAAAACCTTGTTCAGAAATTCTTTAAGCAGCAAGACATAGTTTCGGTCTGTCATTTTCCTGTGGATACAGACTTTTTTAAATATAGTGAAAATTTAAGAGCTGAATATAGGAAAAAGCTAGATCTAGGTGATGATTGTCATGCGTTTTTATATACTGGTAGAATTAGTTTTTTAAAAAATGTAATTAAACTTATTGAGGCCTATACAAAATTTATCTTGCTTACTAAATCTAATTCAAAACTTTATATAGCAGGTTGTTTTGATGATATAGGGGTTCCTTTTCTTGGAATTCGTCATGGTAGTGGAAAGATTCAGTCTTATCTTTTGGCCCTTATAGAGAATAATAATAAAATGATCGGTGAAAAAATTTTTTATATTGGAAATTTTGAACAAAAAGACCTTTTAGGTCTTTATAATATGGCCGACACATATGTTTCTCTTAGTTGTTATAACGACGAAGACTATGGCATGGCACCTATTGAAGCATTATGTACTGGCTCAAAAGGAATTCTTACTGATTGGGGTGGCTATCATGATTTTTACAATGAAGAGCTCTGTAATTTAATTCAAACTGTTATTGGAGAAGCAAAAATTGACTTTAGTGCGAAAGAGACTATAAGTGCTTTCCTTTCAGCGCAGAAAAGGCCGAAAAATAATAGAGAAGAAGCTCAAAGCTATTATCATCAGAAGTTTTCTATTTCAGAAGCTGCTAAGCTAATTTCTGAAATTGAAATTAATTCTAAATTTGAGGGGCTTACACCTCTTATGAATGATTTAGAAATGGCCATGAGTAAAAAAGCACCTATGCTTGATCTTAAAAGATATAGAAGAAATCAATCATCTTTAGGTGGAGAGAATTTTATGGTTTTAAAACAACAATACTCTGATCTTTATAAGGAAATATATAATTCATATGTTACAAAATAAGATTGAGTTAAATGATTTCATTAATAAGAAAAGTTCTTTTAAACAGGAACACTATGAGCTTCCCTTTACTTTAGAGCAACTTCAAAATTGGAAAACATCTGATTGGGATTTTTTAAATTGGGCCATTCATCCATTAAATGAAAGATACTTCTCAGAACTTGTGCCATTAGATCTTTATAGATTAAAAGATAATAAACTTATTTATGAGCTTCCTTACTTTCTTATTAGAGATGGTCTTAATACATTTTTGGATGCGTTTTATAAAAGAGGTTTTAAACCTATTGAGTGCGCCCTTGTTTCCAAGGTTTTTGAGCCCTTGGTCAACTCATCAATGATTAAGAATCCTTTTTACTACTCTGTTGCCTATAATCCTATGAATACATTATTAGAAAGATTTTCCAATAGGGAGAATCTTTTGATTGCAGGTATTGGAACTGAGAGTTATATATCTTTAAGTGATTTAAAAATAAAATTAGAAAAAATTAAAAAAGCCTTTCCTGCTCCAAAGCAAACGTTAGTCTTTTTCCCTATACGTCATGAAGCATTTAGAACAAGAGATTTTCAGGTAATGCAATATGGGGAATCTTATCAAAAAATATTTCTAGATGTTTTAGGTGACCAGGTCAAATTTATAGCATGGGAAGACTTATCAAAAATAAATGATTTCAGAAACTTCTATTCATGTCTTTTGTCAGAAAATCATTCTATTTATGCAGATAATTATCTTGAGCATTTGATACTCTCAAAAGGTGCTAAGCCTATTCTCATTGAAGAAAAGACTTTAAATGAGAGTGAAGTATTTAAAAGAGAATCTGCTTATCATGGACTTATTATTTCAAGTCCATCAAAAGATATTGAGAAAATTAAATTAGATGGTTTAAGTGATTTAGTTAAGAGCTGGCAGACCGAAGATAAAAGAGATATTGATGCAAATTTTATATCGGTTAATCTTTCTCGATATATTGATACTCAAATTACTCCTAAACTTCAGCCTGCAAAAGTTTTTGACCTCTCTTAAGGAAGAGAGATCATATAGCCGTTGCTTATAAGAATACTAACAGCTTCATCTTCACCATCAACTGGGTTTCTTCTTGTCAGTCTTTCATCATTAACGTGACCATCATACTCTGCTAAAAGTCTTGCTAATGAGTTTACAACTTCATCTTGAGAGTAATTAACTCCAAGGCCACCTTCTTCTCTATAGTATTTCCAAAGACTATCAATAAATTCTACCAAAGCTCCCATTTCACCTTGTACACAAGCATAGTGAACTGGTTGATCACCAACACCTGCATTTGTGCGAACTAGACCACGTGGATCCATATCCCCTAGATAGGTTGAAAGGTAATGCTTATTATTTGAAAATTTCTTATCTTTTACAGCGTAAAAAGTATTAGATTTCAAAACAGGTAAACCACCTTGATTATAAGGTCCACCTAAAGTGGCATTTTCTAGTTCTGAAGCATATGGAAGTCGAGCACCCTGGCTTCTACAATAACTATTTGCCTGAGACCATTTAAGCTTTGCTTTATATGGAGAAGGAAGAATCCATGTCAGTTGCTTGTTTGGATTTTGCCAATCTGGATAAATCAATTTGTGAAAATGATCAAAGATCTTCTTTGCCATTTCGGCGCCAACAACTCTTATATTTCCTTTTGCTTGAAAATAAGTAATATCGCCAGTCTTAAGATTTTCAAGACCTAGTTGAAGGCTAATAGTTCTTCTTGAGTCGATTGTATAAGAGCCATAAAGAATAGAATCAACAGCATTTGCGATTTCTAGAGAACTTACAGATGGTCTTGGACTTAGCATTTGAGCTACTAGGTTTGAGTGAGTAAATACAAACTGTCTTCTCGCTTCTGAAATTCTATGAAGGTTTATAAGGTTTTGTAATTCGGTTTTTACTTGAGCAGCAAGAGACTGGGGAATCCCTTGGCTCGCTTTATTCATATGATCGTCGTACATGCCATCAAAAGTTTGAATAGCTTCCATGAGAATAGGAGCAAGGCTTGTAGCAGATGCACCTGTCATGGCCAATGGCCAGATAGCGTCTTGTAACTCGCTCATAAGCTCTCTTCTATACTCACTTCTTGTTTTGCTTATCATGGCATCAAACTCGAGATAGTTTGCACCTTTAACAATTGTCATATTTGGCCAAATTTTTTCTTGAGCAAAAAGACCAGTGCTTATTAAAAGAACGCTTAAAAGGATAAATGGTTTCAAGGTAAACTCCTGATTTATAATACGATGCAGTATTTCTATGAAAATACGAATCTTATGTCAAATTATTTAGTGAAGTCTATATATTTTGCTCACGAGGGCTAATCACAAATTGACCGTTGAAAGCTCCTGATTCAGCGTCTTCAGAGAGTTCGAGGAGTCCGGAAACTTCAATTTCAAGGTCAAATGGAAAGATAATATTGTTATTCCCAGGGTTTTCAATGCTTATAAAGGGAATATCGTTATTATTCACTGTATGACAGCCAACAGTAATATTTAAATTTGGTAGCTGAAAAGCAGGCCCAAGAGTATTAATGGTCACGTTGGTACAATTATAAATCACGGGGGAGGCTGTGGATTCTTCCAGAGTGTAGGTGATCTTTCTGCCACTTCTCATCCGCCCTCTTAAATTAAGAGTTAGGATTTCTGGAGTTTGGGTAACGATATTGGCGATATTAACATTAACAGTAAAATCACTAGGTCCTGTAAAGCGTAGATAATCCCTTCCTGCTCCTGTGATATGACGACCGTTAACTATGATTTCATCAAAAAGATAATTACCGTTTGTGCCCCTGATCTGGATGCCTATCAGTTTCCCATATGTATCCGCTTCAAGGTCTTCTTGAAATCTTTGGCGATACCAAAAATCATTTAATGGTCCTCTATCTCTTCTTCTGTCTAAAGAGCTTAGAGGATAAGTGCCTGTGGTAGTGACAACAGAAACATCAAGATAGGCTTGCTGAGTTGTTCTGAGTTGAACTCTAAACCTTACGTATTCAACATTATAGCCAGAGATCAGAAAATTATAGGTTACGTTATTTTGTCCATCACAAGATCTGCCACCATTCCAGTATGAAATGGTTGTTGTACTTGGGTTTGTCGCAGAAGGGTTGTTGCAGTTATTAGTATAGATAGTTTCAAACTGTGCGAAACTAGAAAAGCTTATAAGAAATAAAAAACCTAATAACCATAATCTCATAGTATATAAGGCGAAGACATAAGCCTTCGCCTATCCAGTTTTAGTTATCTTTAAAAGTTACACCCATAGTAACTACAGTGTTGAAAGCAGAAGATGTAGCATCTTCATCAAAAGTAATTCCAAGAATTCCTCTGAATACTAGAGGAGCAGCTGTTGTAGCAAGAACGACTTTATTATTAGTGTCTACGTTAGCATCACTGTCTTGATCCCAAGCTGCAGTAAGGGCCGCAAGAGTTACTTCTTCTCCAGTGTCAATAATTCTTTCGTTAGCTGAAAGAGACAGTCCAGAAGTGTCACCTAATGTATTATTACCAAAAGCACCACCAACACTTACAAAAGAAAGTCTTGAGAGTTCAGCTGATACATCATTAAGACTTGATGTAAGTCCAGCAAGAACTTGTACGTAATCATTTTTAAAGAGAATTCCACGAACTCTCATTTCAAATTGTACATAACGAGTAATATTATCTGGGTCACTCGTTAGGCCACCAAGGCCAATTGAAGCAGTATTTGTGTGTCCTGCAAAAGAAGCAGCATTCAGAGTACCATCACAAGTAGTGAGGTCTACTCCTGCTCCACAATCATTTAATGCAAACTCCACATCAACTGCGATTGGTGCAAACAAACCACTCAATGTGATTGTTCCTGTTTGAGTACTATCAGCAGCAAAACTGCTTATAGATAGAACTGCTAATAAACTTACAATAATTTTTTTCATAAAAGATCTCCTCAGCCTAATTCTATAGGTCAATTTTTATTGTATTACCTTTAATTTTTAAAGATTGGTTGTGTATATGCCCGTATTCAAAACTCCAAATAGCAAAGATATGATTTGGGTTTGCCTGCGGATATTGTTGCTTAAGTTTTTTTACGAATAGATTAATTTGTTTCGATAGGTCGTAGCTTCTTCTAAGGGTAACTCCTGGAAGAAGATAAAAATTTGGAATACCAAAGTCTTTTGTTAGCTCAAAGCCTGTTTCTTGATCTTTGTAGCGAACAAAAAATCTACCATCACTATAAGTATTGCCTTCATTTTTTAATCGAACGTCAAATTTATTTGTATCAGCATTAAATTCAATTTTTTTAAGATTGAGTTTAAGGTTCAGGCCTTGCTTGGTAAGCATAATATAGCTAACGATAGGAGTTGAAAGATCTTCCATATAGGCTCTAATAACACCGTGAAAGCTGCCGTTAGCATCTTCAGGCAATTGAAATTGAAAACGAATCTTCTTTTTTGATCCAGCTGCTATTTCAATAGTTTCACCTAGAAGAGAGTTGCCATCTTCATCATAGATTTGAGTAATAGGAGCCAGGGAGTTTGAAACTTCAAGTCCATCGGTTGTAGGATCAATATTAATAATGCCTTTTGATGTTTGTCTTATCTCTTCAATTACTAAAACACCCTTTCTGGCATTACTTGGATCATTGTTTGTAATAGTAAGCTCATGTTGAGTAAAGTCAGCTTCAAATTGCCACTCATTATATTGTTTTGAAAAACTATAAAACCCATGTGCCTTAAAAAAGACAGCAATCATTAAAATTAATGGCAGAACCAGAACTCGCATTTTATTCCTACGTAAAAGCAGAATCCTAGCAGCAGAGACGCGTAACGTCAAAGAAAAGTATTTAGAGGCACTTGGACAAGCTCTCTACAGAATACTGAGCTCTATCTCCCTGAAAACAGGCTGTTTTTGATGTGAAGCATCTAGAAAAATTTCAAGGTTTAAGATCTGGAGCTTAGTTGCAAACCCAGTTTTAAGAAAATCTTTAAGCTCAAACTCAATTTCCATAAAATCATCGGAGAGATCTTTGATCTCATAATATTTAGGATCAAGTTTAACCCCACCAATTTTAAAACCGATGGCCTGTAGTTTTGGCCCCGCACTTTCAATAAAAAGAATAGCTTTGTAAAATGGCGGCCTTAATACTGGGTCGTCCAAATCAAAAGTTATTTTCTCATTACCTGGTTTAAAAATTTGTGACTTAACTTTAAAGCCAAAATAAATAGTATTAATACTTGTTGTTTTAAAGTCGACTTTGTAGGGAGTACTGTATTCATACAAACCATTAATATGTTTTGCACTTAAGCTATAACTACCCTTAGAAAGATTATTAAAAGTAAGACCTGATTTATTTGAAATCTTTTGATCAATAGATTTCCCATTTGCACTTAGATTGACCTCAATATCAGAGAGAATATTCTCCCCATCATCAAAAATTCCATTCTCATTTCGATCAAGAAAAGTAATAACTTTTTGAAAGTAAAATTTTTCAAGTAGGATATCGATAAAAGTGCTTTTGTTTTTCTCGATATTTACTTCTTGGATTTCTTTGATAAGTCTTAACCCTGTTGGAATGCTGGCCAGGTTTATAGATGGTTTTTTCTTTCCAGGTTCCACAAAGTCAATAATGGCAATCCCATCATCACGGCTTCTAATATCTTTTCCATCTATTCGAACTTGTGCCCCACCAATATATTCATCACCATCATCACATTTCTCATTTAAATCTATATCAATACAAATCTTAGCAATAAGAGAGCCTGTTTTACGTCCTCCAAAAAGCTGGTTAACTGTATTGGGAACAGGGTCAGATCTTTTTAGTACTAGGCGATTCATTACAGTATATTCTTGTCTTTTAGTAACAGGATCGATTCCAAGCCAAGCATCGATTTGGTAGTCAATATCTTGAAAAACTTTATTATTACGAACGAGAGGGTAGTGATAGCGTGCTCTTGCATAAGCAAGCTCGCTTTTTCTTTTAGTTTTAAAACTATCGAGTCGGTCAGACTCTTTACCTTTTCTATATCCAAGCTCAAGGTTTAATCTTGAATCCCCCCAAGACTCTGGATATATATCTGTACTGAGCCCAATATCTAGCTGGCTTGCGCCAAATTCGTCTTTTTCAAAATATGAGTTCAGAGAAATGGTAAAGGAGTCTGCAACAAAACTACTAGTTGCACTGATATAATTCTTATCACCTTCACCAAATAAATTATTATCAAGGCTTTTTTGTTCTTGAATAATTTTGCCAACAGAGAGTATGCCAAAAAACTTATTGGCAGAAAAGTTTAGACTTAAATCCATTTGATGTCTTTTGATATCTTCATTATCCATTAGTCTATAGCTGGCTTGGCCAGTAAGTTTGTCCCAAATTGGAAAAAGAATGACTCCGTTAAGTTCTTGATGCTGCTTATAACCTTCGTCCTTGCTTTGCTCTTTTCCGATCTCTCCACCAAGCCTGAAGATAAATTTATTATATCTATAACTTGCTTCTGCTCCTTGAACATAAAAGTTTTGTCCATCTTTTAAGCGAGCTGCAGTTGTTAAAACCACAGGTAGCTTTTTAAGGGCCTGAATACGTATACGATTAAATGCAAGAATAGACTCAGTATCTTCTGAGTCTGCAGTTACAATAAGAGAGGGTGCAAATTGCAGTTTGCCTTTTAGAGTTTCAAACCTTCCGTCATAGGCAACTCTTGATCGATACTGATTTGTTGTAATATTTTGATCATGAAGAACAACAAACCTTTGCCCTTCTTTTGGGTAGTACAGGGCATCCGCTGCAATATGCTTATCATGACTTTCTCTATCAACTCCTGCAAGCACTCCCACATTGATTTTATCAAAAAAGAGCTCAGCTCTTGCGCCACGAAGGGCACTTGTCATAATACTATCTGCATTACCCACATCTAGGTCATCACCAAGTGTGACGGTCCAATCATCGCCTTCAAACCTAAAATGAAAACGATCATTTTCAAGTTTGTCGTTTAAGTAACGACCTTGAAGGTAATAAGTGAGTCCTACATAATCTGAAAGTTTGCCATTACCTTGCGCTAATAAATCAAACTGATGTCCAGTTCTTCTGTCCACTGACAAGTATTCATGACTTAAAGTAATTTGTGATTCAATAGTTTCGCCGTTAGCATTTTTTTCTTGAAATCCTACAAGCTTTACTTCAAAAGTTTGGGATTTGAAATTTTGTAAACTTGATTTTGCAAAGACTTTGAAGAGGGCCAAATTACCACTTCTATCTGAAAAGTTAATATTTACAAAAATTGTTTGAGAGGCTCCAGGGGCTAAGGTCAAATTTGCGTCTGTTAGTCCAATCTTTACTTGAGGAGTGAAGTTTTCAACTTCTAGGTTATAAGTTCTTTCAACATTTCCTGTGTTTGTGATTTGAATTGGAAACTTAGAACTTAACTGTGAAGTGGTTTTCTTAGAACTAATTGGGCCGATGCCAATTGAGTTTCTTTCATCTACCAAAAAGAAAATTTTATTACTTCCAATAAGTGCGTTAGTAGTCTTATCAAAGAACTTTAATTCTAATTCATGGGTTATACCTGCAAGAGCAGTGCTGGGTACATCTACTTCAAAAGTTAAATACTCAATAGCATTTGCTAAGAGTTTAACTTCTTGTGGCCCTTCAATTGCCCAACCTTGATTACTTATTGTTTCAATTCGAAGATCTAGATCAGTTTGCGCCTTAAGCGGAAGAATATGATAAGCAAGGCTTCCAGGAGTAACTGGTTTCTCATTTACTGGATAGAATTGCAGGCCAGCCCAGGACGAGCTTGAAACAAGAAAAATCAATAGGATAAACAATCTTTTTATGTGCACTAAATAATTGTAATAGGGGGTTGTTTTAACTCCAGGCTTATAAGGATTACTCTGTAAGAATTACCCTCATTAAGTACCTGAAATTGCATTAATTACTATATGTCTAAGACTGTCTAAGCATTTATTTTTACTAGAAAGCATCCGATACAAGCTTATGGGTATTAAGGGAATTCTATTCATTTTTTCCATTCTTTTGAGCTTTTCTTTAAAGGCCAAAGATTCGCTATGTTTCGATAACGCTCTTTCTAAAATATCTATAAGTCCTGAAGTATTGGCCCAACACGATCAAGTGATTGCAACACTGAAGGCAAGGCTTTCTAAAGCAAATCCAAACAGAAGAGAAGCAATTCTTAAAAAATTAAAAGAGGCGCCAGTAATATGCAAAAAGCGCTGAGACTTCTTTTTGTTTTTATCCCAATTTTAGCATTTTCAAATAGTCATGAGCATTTAAGCTATCTGCCCTCTTACGAAGATATTGTTAAAACTCTCGCAGAAGCTTCTGATGTAGCTGAAAACAAAAAACTTAGGGCCTATACAGTGGAGGGAGCTGAAAAAAGAGTTTTAAATTTTGAAGGTGGACTTACTAGGGCCTTTATTAACTTCCTTGTTTATGACCCTACAAGGGAGGAGTTTAAAAATTTGTTCGGTCAAGACTATGAAAGAAATCTTGTTAAGAGCTTTAAAGATGAACTTCAGACTGAGTATAATGAAAGAAGGAAAACTGGTAGGCAGGAAAAGAAAAAAGAAAAGCATTTTAGCTATTTGCAGGAGAATTTAGATGCTTATTTAAAGGGCGATATAGACCTGGACCAAACAGTTAAAAAAACTATTTTTAGAAATTTATTTTCTAGGCTCTCGAATAAAGAATCACTTAATGATGTTTTCAAATCTTTAGGTTTTGATGAATCAAACTCCGCAATGATATTTAGGAACATATTTGAAATCAATGAGAGCTCTAAGTCTATATTTGGAACTATAACAACTGCAAGAAATGGTGTTTTTAAGTTTTTAGATAATTATACTCTCAATGGGAAAAATATGGTTTCAAGACCATTTTTACATTATGCAAGAAGGACACCTTTGGCACAAAGATCTTACTTAGATGTTTCGTTTAATATCTCTGAACTTAATCAAGCTTTCAGGCCAGAGAATTTAGTATTAATTGCAGACAGGCTTAACCAAACCAAATCTAAGTTTTTCTATTCTTTGACGAGAAACTTTTTTGGAAAAAAAGATAATGTGACTTCTTATATTAGTAGACACTCTAATATAATTACGGGCATTGATATATCCGGAAGCATTAAAGAGATAGCAGCAGATAATATTAGATCCTCAACTGGTGCTATTGAACAATCCAAGGTCGAGAGTATAAATGTTTATAAAAAGGGTTTTAGAGAGATCTTTACAAATAATGATCTTAGAGAAATACGAATTCATGCTTTCGAAGGAGCAAGTAAAGGTCTTTTTTATAGGGCCCTTTGGGGAGAGCTTAATAGTATTGCAAAAGATTCAACAATTAAAAAAATTCCTAAAATTAGAATTGGACATATAAATAGTGTTGATTCAAAAACTTTGCGAGGTCTTAAGGCCATAGGGAAAAAATTTGAAGCATCAGGTAAATCACTAGATATTGAGTTTGAGGCAAGCTATACATCCAATTCAAGACTTCATGGAGCAAGACCTCTATATTTTCTTGATAAAGTTACAGAGATTTATAATGCTGGCTTTAAAGTTTCCCTTGGAACAGATGGTGCTGGTATTTTTAAAACAACAATTATCGATCAACTTATTGAGCTTGATCAATTTGTGGCAAAAGATCAAATGGATGCTTTTAGAAGTATCATTAGAAATACTGGTATAACTCAAGAAGCGTGGAGAGATTACCTTAGTAAAAACAAGGTTCCATTTTCATTATGTATGTCTTTTGATGCTGCCAACGCTGGTGATAAATGTGAGGCTCATAAGATTTACGAGACAAGCTTAAAGTATTGCAAATAATTATCTAAATTCAATTTCGGCCCAGATTGCCAGGTGATCACTAGCAGTTCTTGCTCTCCATGCATCTTTTGAAACTAGGACCTGGCAAGTTTTCTTATTCTTTGAATATTCAACGAGCACTTGTTTATCATTTAAATTTTTAGAGAAGGGTTTGTCACAACCAAGTTCAACTCTATTTTCTGCTGGGTTAAAAACCCCTGATTTTAAAGTCTTAAGATCTTTGCTTAAAAGAATATAGTCTAGTTGTGATTGCCAACCATTAGGGGCAAAGCTTGAGCCTCGATAGGTGATAGTATGTTCCTTGATCCAATAATTAAATTTTTCACCAAGCTCTGTAATAACACTAGCTCCGGGATTTGTAGATTTTGGATCTACATTCCAATCACCCATAGCGATAAATGTAGAATTTTTAGCAAGAGGTTTAATATTAACTTCACCCATTTTAACTTTTGTTTTCCCGCTTAAATACCATTTCAAAAACTCAAGTTGATCAAGGTTTCTTACATAGTTAGGAGAGTTGTCATTGCCAAAATTAAATGCAGGTACTGTATGCAATAAGATTAAATGAACTTTTCTCCCATAAATTTCAAGAGTCACATCAGTGAAGTTTTTATCAAAAAGTTGAATGTCTTTAGGGAGCGGATTTCCTGCACCATCACTATATATACTTGGATCTCTATTAGTATTAAAGTCTGTCCATTTCAAATCAGAGATGACAACTTCTTTAACTTTTTTAAACTTAAAAAGAGCTCCAACAGAATACTGAGCGGGAAAAAGTCCAAAATTTATTTGGTCAGCATATTTTAGCCTCTCTTCCTGAGTTGGTTTTAAAATATAAACGCCGTGTTCATTAGGTTTTGAGTTAAGACCTGTATTAGCAGGGTTAAAACTTGTATTAAAATTTATATTGAGTAGTTCACCTAATACCTTAAGGTTAGATCCTGTAGTGTGAAAATTATTAGTAGGAACACCTGGATAGTCATATTGAAGTTCGTTAATAGATAAAATATCTGGCCCTAATTCTTTGATGACCTCAAGGGCCTGTTTGACTTGCTCATTTTTTCCAAGCTTAGCTCCAATCACTTTTGTACTATCAAGTTCCTTTATATTGTAATGAACAACTTTAAAACTTTTAGCGGAAGCAGCAAGAGTTAATAAAAATAGACTGAATTTAATCACGGTGAGCTCCTGTGAAAACGTTCTATCTTAGTAGAAGAGGACTTGCAAAAAGAAATATATTAGTTTTTAACTTTTTCCATAAAACCACCAAGTTATACCTAGACCCGTTGAGATATTGTCTTCTCTTATAAATAAGGGTGAAGCTTTGTTCGCATTATCTTTATAATTCTCATAAGAAATACCGCCAAAGATAGAAAAATTTTGTCCTCTATTTATAATGGCAGCAATAGAGTAGGAGTAAAGTACATTGCCTTTCTTGGCCTTATAAACAGCTCTTGTGTTTGTAGAATAGAGCTCTTCAACGGTATAGATATAATCATTAAAATCTTTAGTGGCCCATCTTCCAGAGATAGAAGTGAAAATTGTTAGTTTTTTATTAAGTTCATAAAAACTAAAAAGTAGGGGATTAAAAACATAGCCTCTTTGTCTTGTATCTTTGAAATCACTTGAGATTACAATTCGCAAAGGTAAGTTCAATGAGAGCCTTAAGGGGCCTTTATTTTTTTTTGAAATAAGATGAAATATTAGACCTGGACCAAGCTCAATCATTGGATCAAGTGTGGGCATCCCTGCTCTATCATCATTATCTTCTGTTCTAGCAGGAAGAGCTGCGCCTGTGCTTAGGTTAAGTTCGTAACGATCACTATAAAAAAACCTGCTTCTTACTCCACCATCTTCATCGGCCCTTATGATATCGCCTCTGTAGATAACTGCTGGAAAGGGTATATAGACCTTATTGCTTTCATCTGAGCCGGGATAATGAGGAGCTGTCCCTCTAACAATCCCAGCACCAAGTTCAAGTTTTGGGAGATCTGTGCCGCTTCCTCTATAGGACTGAGCAAGGATGTTTGCTGATAAAACTAAGAAAAGTACTATTTTCATTGGAGTTAATCTAAATCATTGATTACAGGATCACTCTTTGCAGCGCAAGATGTTCTTTCCCTGTTTTAAATATAATTTTGTTTAAAACAGATTTTTATTTCAGGGAGCTTTAATGGGTCAGCCAATAGAGAATTTAGTAATTGTGGGCGGCGGGACAGCTGGTTGGTTATCGGCAACTTACTTACAAAGAGCACTTCCTCAAAACGTTAAGATAACACTAGTAGAGTCTCAAGACGTCCCAACTGTTGGAGTGGGTGAGTCTACTTACCCAACCCTGGTAGAGACAGTTAAATTCTTAGGACTAGATGAAACGGAGTTTTTGAGAGAGGCTCACGGAACTTATAAAGCAGCAATTCGTTTTGATGGTTGGGAGCATAACCCAGGCACAACTAAAAGAAATTATTGGTACCACCCATTTTTTTCAAGAGAAGGGGGTATGTTAAATCCATATAAGCATCCTTATTTTCCATACTTAGGTCAGGGTTATTCAATGACTCATTACTGGTTAGATGCTTATAAGAAAAATGAAAAAGAGATTGGAGATTTTGATTATAGCTGTTACTTGGGACCACATTTTTGCGACATCAATAAAGCTCCAAAAGGTGAGGGGCAAGCAAAAGACTTGAGGTATGCCTATCATATAGATGCCGGGCGCTTTGCTGATTATATGAAAAAAATCGGTAAGCAACGTGGAATTAATCATATAGTAGGGCATGTTAAAAATATCACAAGAAATTCAAAAGGTTTTATAGAAGATCTTCACTTGGCCGATGGACGAATCATAAAAGGTGATTTTTATATCGATTGCACAGGCTTTGCCTCCGTGTTATTGGGTAAAACATTGGGAGAAAAATTTCTAAGCGATGAGAAGTCTTTATTTTGCAATAGGGCAGTTGCAATTCAGGATAGCAATAACCCTGAAAAAGAAGGCGTGAGGTCTTTTACCACGAGTACTGCTCAAGACGCGGGATGGATTTGGGAAGTACCTCTTTTTAATCGCAATGGCACTGGTTATGTTTATTGTGATAAATTTATTTCCCCTGAGGACGCTGAAAAGAATTTGCGTAGTCACTTAGGAGATAGTTGCCCTGACCATCATCAAGCAAATCACTTGAGAATGCGTGTAGGCAGAATGGAAAACTTCTGGTCTCATAATTGTGTAGGAATTGGTCTCTCTGGCTCCTTTCTTGAGCCTTTGGAGGCAACATCAATTCTCTTTACTGAGCTACAGCTTGCAAACCTTGTAAGTCTGTTTCCTCATAAAGACTTTAGTCCTTACAGAATGCAAAAGTATAATGAGGTTATGAATAAGTTCTATACAGAGATTAGAGACTTTGTAATTTTGCATTATTATTTATCTAGAAGAGATGATACCCCATTCTGGAAAGCTGTCAGGGAGGAAACTTATCTTCCGGACTCTGTTAAAGTGAAGCTTGAGCTACAGAAAGAAAATTTTACAATTTTAGACCAACTTGAGTTTCAGATTTTTTCAGCTCAGAGTTATCATTGTCTTTTTGCAGGAATGAATCACTTACCAAAAGCTAATTATCCTGTACTTGATTATGTTGATAATTATGAGATGGGCAGAGAAAGTCTCGATAGAATGAAAAAAGACTTTCCTCAGATTGCTAAAGAGATGCCAGATCACTATCAGTATTTGAAAGAAAATATCTTTAATGAGGCAAGTTTTAGCTAAATTCTTGATGATAACTTTTTAGAGTCTTAACATTAAGATTTTGGTCTCTCGCAAGCAGAGGTATATTTTCGTTAGTTACAATAAAGCCAGCTTTAATATTAGTTTTCTTATCATAGACAGGTTTTATGTATTTGAGCTCAACCTCTGTAAGGATTTTATCTGCATGGCCAGAGGCAATTAATGTATGTTTTGGAATATCCATTGGAAAATGTGCACTAGAGTTTTTTCCCATAACGTGTGCAACCCTGGCCATTATGGCTTCGGTAATTTGGGCCGGTCTTTCAAATAGAACAAACCACTCATGACAAATAGTTGTTAGAAAGTCAAAAGGACACACTTTTAAAAATTCTAAATTTCTGTAAAGTTGCTTATTTTCAAATGAGTAAAGTTCAATAATGTCATTTTTTTCAATAAACGAATAATCTTTATCGCCTAACTTGAGCCCAAAGCAGTTAAGTGCATAGTCTAAGCAGTCAATCTCTTCACTATAGCTAAGCTCGCAAGTTTGAGCATTAATCTTGGAAGACTCGAGTATACTAATATAGTTCTTAACAGTATTAAGTATGTCGATTTTTTTTTCATCATCCTTTTGCTCAAAATCGTTTAATGAAGAATCAGTATAGGTGTTAATTTTGATCAATTTTTGGGAGGCGATCTCTTTTAATAGGTCTAGGTTAGAGACAATTTCATCTTTATAGAGGTCTGCTTTTATTTGAGACTTTGCCAGATCCATTTTTCACCCCAAGTGACTAAAATTACAAAAGCTAGAATACAATAAATGCACAAGCACTGCATTAAAGACTTCTTCTAAGTGTAAAAATTTCTCACCTATCAATTGCTATAGGTTTGAATTTTTACTATATTTTCTAAATAAAATTATATTTAAAAAGGAAATTAGTATGAATTTGTTCGAAATCACTAAATTACAAGCAGACAACGCAGCAGATGAAATTTTTAAGGTTTATGAGCAGATCGACTTTACCAGGAAAGATGTCTACGCCTGCTGGCTAGGTCAATCTTATTATTATGTTTATCACACAGTCCACACTCTAAAGCATGCAGTAGATGCTTGCACGAAAGAGCATCAACAGAGCTTAAGAGAGCAATTTTTAGAAGGCATAAAAGAAGAAAAAGGTCATGAAAAAATGATTGAAAATGATCTAAAGGCTTTAGGTTATAAAGTTGAAGACTTTCCTGAAACTCTGGGTGCAAGAAACCTTTATCAATCATGTTTACATCAAATTGTTTATTGGGGACCAGAGGCCATAATTGGCGACTCACTTGCTTTAGAGGGGCTAGCTTGTAATAAGCTTCCAATGTTGCATGAGCAACTTAATAAGCTTTATGGATCCTCTGCATGTTCGTTTTTACGAGAGCATTGTATCTTAGATGTCGAACACTATAATCACTCTCTTGATTGGCTAAAGCAATGTCCAGAGGAGACACTTTGGATTATTAGAAAAGGAATTCACAGAGTAACTGAGCTTTATATTGAGATGTTAAAGGAAGTTATTCACTATCAGAACTCTACTCAAGCAAACGCTGGCCTTAATTTAAATACTGAAAGTTTCTCTTGGAACTCGATGACTTTGTAGATACTTGCCTAGATTGCAATTGCTTAAGGTCAGCTGGTCTGGCCTTGTATAATTGAAATGAGGATTATTGACGAGGTTGAATCTCTCAGCTAAAAACAAGTATGACAAATAAAACTCTACTCGCTTTAATCCTGATAATCATTGTTGCTGTATCTCGATTGATACCACATCCTCCAAATTTTACTCCAGTTTTAAGCATTGCTTTATTTTCAGGGGCATTTTTTAAAAAGAGTTGGGTTGCCGTTTTTGTTTCAATAATTGGGTTATCAATAAGTAATGCGGTACTAGGCTTTTATTCAATTTCAATAATTGTGACAGCTATAATGACAGCTCTTACTTTTTTAGGGATATTTTTAAAGAATAACCCTAGTCGGTTGAATATTTTCAGTTATTCACTGGGAAGTTCATTTTTGTTTTTTATAATAAGTAATTTTTTTGTTTGGACAAGTAGTGGTCTCTATTCAAAAAATTTAGATGGGCTAATCACTTGTTACACCATGGCATTGCCATTTTTTCAGAATTCATTAATTTCAACTTTGATTTATTCATTTGCACTTTTTGAAGGCGCCAGAATGCTCTCCTTAGCTTCAACCTCTAAAAGTATTCAGGCATAAACTTAGTTTTAGATTTAGTAACTGTAAGAAAAGCTGTTGCTAGTTTAGCGAGATTTGCAAATCTTCCAACTTTATCCCTTGAGGATTTGTCAGGAGCAGCTCCACAAAACTCATTAGTTCCAATGCCAAAAAAATTTCGACAAGACAAAGGTCTTACTGGGTGAATAGTGCAATGGCCATCATCTTTACTTACAAATGGACAGGCCTGCTCATCTTTTTTAAGCTCTAAGCGCCAGTTTTTCACTAATTGGCCCAAAGATGTTTTATTGATAATATCACGTTGCTTAGGGAGAAACTCCTTATTGGGTGTAATATTATTATTATTAATATATTCATTTATAAGATTAAACTCAATAGTTGATAGCTCTATTGGTTGGTAACAACAATTATTACATCCTTGCTGGCAGTAAATCTGTTCGCTATGCTCAGAGTACTGCTTTTGATAGAGAGAATTATAGTCACTCAAGAACGTTTTATAGGATTCAAGAGATACAAAATCTGTGTATTTCTTTTGCACATGTTGAATAATAGGAGCTAACGTTTTGTCTTTTGTCCTAATGTCATTGTTTCTAACTAAAAGGTAATCACTACTATATATAATTTTAAAAACGTCTTTACTTAGACAGCATTTTTTATATTTTTTACCACTTCCACAAGGACAGGGTTCATTTCTTTGAGTCATGATGCAACTATACTATTGTTGTTATTAAATGGAAATCTAAGTTGCATTAATTAGGGCTGTGGTTTTTTAAGAAGTTTTTAATTTCTTTTTTATGAAAAAAGTACGTTTTTAAAATAGCAGTAATATGTGAGTTGTCATAATACTTAATAAATTCATTTTTCTTGGCAGCCTTTGATAAAAGGAGTTGGTTTTTGGTTGGTACTGTTTCATCTTCCGTCGCAACAACATAATAAACAGTCTTCTTTGATAGCTCATCTACAAATGTTTTGGGATCAATCTTAATATTGTCTGAAAGAATTTTCTCATAAGCTGATTGATCAGAAAAACCAAGATCATTTTTTCTGAGCTCTTTAATTTCAACAAGGTTTTTTTCGGTACTTTTTGAGATAATTTCAGGCATCCCGCCACCACCAACAATTAGTACTCCTCCTGAAATGCGATCCTCAAGTGCAATTGATAGTGCACCAACAATAGCACCCACACTGGTACCAAATAGTTTCACATTGGATTGACCAATAAACTCTAGAGTGTGGCGAATGGCCCAAAAAGATCTTATGGCCGAGAGGTCATGAGCTTTTAGGTTAAGAGGATTTTCTTTAACTATATACTTACCTTCCCAGTTGGTTAGCATAATAATTTTGATAGGTAGTTTTCTACAAAAGTATCTTGCATAGGAGCGATCAATAAAACCCTCTCCCCCTGTAGGGGGTAAAAGAATCATTGTTTGTGATTTCGGATTATTTTTGTTCCATTTTTTGCTAGTATAAATCTTGAGATCTATTCTACGTGTCTTATCGTCATCAAGAGAGGGAGTGCCATCTTCGTTTAGAGGTTCTTTACCAGTCAAAATACCTTCAGAAACAATACATTTTCTTTTAATAGTCTCTTCATCCGTTAACTCCCAAGTAACCTCTGAGTTATAGTTAGCGTTGAGTCGGCTAAGTATTTTTTGCTTGTTTTGTGCAAAAAGAGAGGAGCTAAGTAAAAGTGTAGCAATTATAAGTATTTTCATGTTCTTCTTTTATTATAAATTAATGTTTCTGTGAACTCGACAAAACTTAATATGAGTAAAAACTGTATATTATTTACCCATTAGACAGCTCTTACTGATGCTCTGATCAATATAGACAAGGCTTGAGTGATCTTTTGAGGATAACTTTGTATTCATTTTCTTAGTTAAGGTTTTTAGACGGTGATACTCGTTGCAGCTATTTTTTGAGATCAGAAGTCCAGCTAATAGGTTTTTAACTTCCTTGCTAGGTTTTTTTTGCTCTTGAAGAAATCGAGCTCTTGTAAAATAGATCATTGAATTAAAAGGAGTAATTTCTTGAGCTTTGCTAAGGTAACTATAAGCTTTTTCATATTTTTTAAGATTCCAAGAGACAATACCTTGATTGATTAATGTAGGTACATGAGCAGGGTTAATTCTTTCAGCAATATTTAAATAAGACTTCATTTGGATTGCATTGCCTGTTTCTCCATAAACTCCTGCCAGGTTAGAATAAGCATCAGCAAATGTTCTATCAGCATCAATAGATTTTTTATAAAATAGCTCGGCTAGTTCATACTGTTTGTGCTTATTAGCAATAAAGCCAAGTGAAAGATAAATGGATGATTTAAGTTGCTTACCAGTAGAGAGGCTTGTGAGGTAAGTAGTGTTTCTTACTTGCTTTGGAGTAATATAAAGATTTTTGAAATAATAATCTGTTGTTACAATTTTGCCCTTTTTAAGCATTTCAACATTAACACAGCCTTGCTTATCACACGCTTTTACAAAAACATGATCAGGGATCCGCACTAGGCTAGCTTGCAATCCTCTAGCTTCGGCTACGAGTAAGAAAAGAGTTGATAGTCCAACACAATGTGCTTTTTTCTTTGCGAGTGTAATATCTGGTAGAATATTATCTTTATCGTTAATGGAGTCTAGGTTTGTATCAGGCTTAATTTTATTAGAAATAAAAATATAATCAGATACTATTCTTACTTTTTGCTTTAGAGACCCCTTAAGTTTGGGTGCTTTCTTTATAAAGTTGTTTACGAGATTAAGGTTGGGTTTATCTCGAACTTCTTGAAGGATTTCTACAACTGCCGGTAGGTAATTTTTTTCATTTGGAAGGTCTAGCTTGCATTGATCTTTTGGAAGATAGGGACCTATATCCTCTCTCTTGCAAATAAAAGAAAGGTTTTTTTTAGCAAGAGCGATATCTTCCTTATTTGCTCCAAAGTTTTTTCCAAAATTAATATAAAGAAGAAAAATCCCTCTTTCATCAATAAGATCTTGCCAGAAAGAAAACTTTTTTAAAACTCTGGTGAGATCCATCATTTTTTTTAAGTATGGTGCCAAATCTTTTTTAACTGTGTTTTTTTCGATAGATTGAACTTTTTCAATAACTTGATCCATTTCTCTTACAAGCTTTTGTTCTATTTGTGAGCGTTCAAATTTATATCTTTTTCCATCTAGAAGAGTTTTGTTTTGATATTGCAGATAATGAATATACTCGTGTATGAGACTGCCTTTTAAAGCATGTGAATGAAGGAGTATTGTATTCTCAGGACCTAGGAACTGTCCTTGTAATAATGGATTCTTTTTAAATGATGGGCGTTTTTTATTTTCCTGACAATGTTTTTTGAAAACTTGCTTGCTTGGATCTATTTGTGTGCAGTAAATTTCAAGGTTAATACCACGGGATTTAATAAAGCCAATTAATTGATTTGTGGTCATTTTGAAAAGTTTTTTCAGATCGGTCTTAGCTATCTTTGTCTTATCACAAAGAATATAAAATTCTTTTGTTTCTTTTGGTAAGCATTGACCTTGTGACTTGTTTAAATTATTAAGCCAGTTTTGAAATAAAGTAGCTTTTTGAGAAATATTGTCATCGCTGCTAACAAGAGTAGCCAGAAAAACAAAAAGAAATATAGGCTTAAACATTTTTAAATTATAAAGGAATAACCTATTACTGTCTAAGTCTATGGGCCTGCTCTAGCGAACAATGGCCCCTTGAAAGCGAGAAATAGGGATTCGTTGGCCAAGGGCTTCTACTTCAACAATGTCCGCTATCTCTGGTTGACCATGAGTATTGAGTTTGAGGTGAATAATTTCCTCCTTAAAAATAATATTATCTTTTAGAAGTAGCATTTGAAGATGATCTAGAGGAACACCTTTACCTGCGCCTGTAAGCTCTCCTCTTAGTACTGTCATGCCTTGCACATCAGCGGCACTCATATTCACTTTTGCGAGAAGTCCATTAACGTTGATATCAGCGAAGGCAAAATTTAAATTAGCAAAAATAATTAAAAGGATTAATAGTTTTTTCATTGGTATTCTCCTGCTCTAACACTTTGGGGGATTAGAGTTTCGCATAAATTAATTGAAAAATATGGGATATCGCCTTGAGAGCTATCGGCCTCAAGTATTTTGTGAATTTTCTTGGCAGCTTCTCGGTGTATCTTTCTTATCTCAGATATGGCTTCTTCATTAACTGACTCAGATTGACTGTAAAGCAGGTTTTTATTTATTGAAAGCTCTTCTGGTTTATAAAGACTAACCAGGTCCTTGAGATGTCTTTTGGCAATCTCTAGGTCTATGCTGAAGTTTTTTTGAGTTGAGTGAATCTGATCATCACTAGATCTAGTTATAAATTCAGTTTTTTCAAGTTCTTTAAGTTTGCTTAAACCTATTTCTCCAAGAAGTGAAAAAATATCGTATTCATTAGTGCCATTTCTATTTGCAGCTAATTTATAGATGAAATAATAATCTCTATCAACAAGAAGATCATTGAGTTCTGCAGAGCTATTGTATTTAAGTTCTTCATCTACATAATTTGAAAAACAATCTTTTAAAACTTCTCCAACTGGACCTTGCATAGTAGAGAGAATCTTAGAGAGGTTTTTCTCTTTTTTAACATAACTGGTAATGGCTAAAATTGTATGAGGAGCTGGGCCGGACTTTGTTTCCTCTTGGACAATTCTTCTCAGAGTTGTCATTCCAACGCCAGATCTTTTGGCAAAAGCATTTAGGGTAAGACTTGGATGGGCAATAAGGTATTGCTCCACAAGTTCTTTTAGCTGTCCATTAACAGTGAGACCCATAAGTTTTTCTCCAACAACTTTTCCATTTTTAGAAATATCAAATTTCTTAGAATAAAAAAAAACTTTAGAAGAAAAAAAGTGCTTAGAGGCCTGAATGTAAAAAAAATCCCTGTAATGTAAGATATTACTTTCAAAATAATAGTCACTTAACATTACAGGAGTCATTTCGGCTCCGTTAGTGCTGACAGAGAAAATGGTTTTTGTAGACTGCAAATTTACAAATAGCAGGTAATGGCTTTTCTTCACTGCTAGGTTCTTTTGGGCCTTGCCATCCGCAAGGGACCATTATAACTTTCATGCTCATTTTTCCCTGAAAATCAGCACTATCAACAGCAATTTGACCAATACTTCCTAGTCCTGCCTTTGAATGGGGAATATTCATTCCTACAGTATTAGCTAGTTTGAATGTAATATCTTTACCTCCATTACCTGCACAGGCAGAGTTCACTCTGAGAAACTTATCATAACTAATAAAAAGATCTTCATATAAAGACTCATTCTGTGCAGACCAATATTTTTCATAAAAAATGTCATGTTTTTTAACCTTAGCACCTGAAGCTAAAAACTCTAAAAAGGCTGTCTTGAATGAAGCCTTTACACCTGGATCAAGAAAAAGACTTCCTCTTATATCTGTTTTGACTGCAAGGGAGCCAACTCTCATTCCTTTAGGTATATTGGCAGTAAATGAAATATTGCAAATCTTTCTCTCCTGGAATGAATTACTCATTGTTGGAACCTCTGCAATAAATTCATTAAAAAGAATTGATAAAGTCTCTTGGTCTTCAGTGATAACAAGATCGTACGTTCCTCTCTGGCAGCCATTTCCATTAAGATCAATTTGTTTAAAGTTAAATTGTGCAAAGACTGCAGTTGTAATAATTGATAGAAGTAATGTTTTCATAAGTTTCTCCTCTTTTCTCTTTTGCACCTTCGCAAAAACTATTTTCAACGACAAGCATGAGAGTACTTAAATTTTCCACATGGAAAAAAAGAATCAAATAAAAGATTGAAGTTGTTCACCTGGAAATCAAAGAATGCAAACTTGAGAATAATGCTTTTCATTTAATTACTAAGTTTTTAACTTGAGCTCAATGAGGCTAACAATTTTAAAACCTCAATCTGAAGGAGAGAAAATGAAAAAGGTAATTGTTTTTTTGAGTTTAATGTCACTAAATGTTTTTGCGTTTGATCTTAACGACATTCAATTGGGCTTCCCTGGTTATGGGGGGTCTGGTTGTCCGGCGGGATCAGCATCTGTCACACTTAGTCCTGACAAGAAAATTTTAAGTGTGATCTTCGATGAGTTTATGGTTGAAGCTGGTTCAAATGGAAAAAGGCTGGATAGAAAGTCTTGTAATATCGCTGTACCAGTTCATGTTCCACAAGGATATAGTGTTTCTCTCGTTGATGTTGATTTTAGAGGATATGTTGCAGTACCTCGAGGCGGACAAGCAAGATTAAGTAGTGAGTATTTCTTTGCTGGTCAGCAAGGGCCAAGATTTACAAAAACTTTTAGAGGTGGAAGTGATATCGATTACCTTTTTACAAATAATCTTATGTTAACAGGCAATATTTGGTCTCGTTGTGGTGTTGACGTAAATTTAAGAATTAACTCTAGCATGCTTGTACGGTCTAATGGACGGTTGGACGATGCGCTTGCAACTGTAGACAGTGCCGATGTGAGAGCAGGTATTGTTTACCAGATGCAATGGCGTCGTTGTAACTAAGTTTCTTTTCTCACTCTTGGCCTCACTTCGGTGGGGCCTTTTTTTGTTTAAAATCATAGTTCAATTTGATAATTTAGTACTATGAGAATTAGTCATTGGACTCTTTATTTTGCAGCTTGGCTTATAGCAGTTATTTCGATGTCAGGTAGTTTGTTTTTTAGTGAAGTAATGGAGTTCCCTCCCTGTATACTTTGTTGGTATCAAAGAATTGCAATGTACCCATTAACATTGCTTCTACTTGTCCCTCTCATTAAAAATATTAATAACACGCCTTACTTTACACTACCGCTAATCTTTGTCGGTTGGATTATAGCTCTTTATCACAACCTTCTTCATTATGAGATTGTTCCAGAGACAGCTTCCCCTTGCACAGAAGAGCTTTCGTGCTCAACAGTTTATTTGGATTTACTTGGTTTTATTACAATTCCTCTTATGTCATTTGTGGCATTCACTTTAATACTTCTTATTTTTATAAAAATCATAAAGGACTTATCTGATGAAAAATAAATTTGCTATTCTTGGTTTTTCTATTGTGCTTGTACTTGCTGCTTTTATTTTTGGATCTAGTTTCTATAAAGAAAAAAAAGTCGAAGAAATTACTGAAAAGAATCTCGTGCAAAAAGACTTATTTGAAAGAGTTCATTCTCCTAATATTGGACCTAAAAATGCAGATGTTACAATCGTTGAGTTTTTAGATCCTGAATGTGAAAGTTGTAGAGCATTCTATCCTTATGTAAAAAAAATTATGGATGATTACGGCGATCAAGTCAGACTCGTTATTCGCTATGTTCCTTTTCACAAAAACTCTAGGGTCGCTATTGGTTTTTTAGAAGCGGCCAGAAAGCAGGATAAGTATTGGGAGGCATTAGAGCTTCTTTTCTTTAAACAACCAGAGTGGGGGGATCATCATGATCCAAAACCAGAGCTGATCCCTGTATTCTTGAAAACTCTTGACCTGGATATGGACATGCTTAGAAAAGATGCAGCCAATCCAGAAACTCAAGAGTGGGTAAACCAAGATTTTTTAGATGCTAAGGCCTTGGGTGTGAGTGCGACCCCAACATTTTTTGTTAATGGCAAACCTCTGAGTGAATTTAGCTATGAAGGGCTGGACTCTCTTGTGAGAAGAGAGCTTGGCATATCACTTTAGAGCTTTTGACAAAGTGAGTAATAAATTGCTAGATATGGTCAAACTTTAAAAAGAGGTATCCATGAAGCTCCTTCTAGCATTTTGTATTACAGCGTCTACTTTTGCTTCACTTGACTGGCAAAAGACTAAAATTACTCCAAATTTTCAAGATGGAAAGTACCGTAAAAGCTGGTATGTGAATGAAAATGGGCAAAGATCTAAGATTTTGGCCATGTCTGCTGACACGTATAGTCGTATAGAAACTCTTGATAAGGGTTTTGAATACTCTTGTGATCTTCAAATGAGTGATTACTACCTATCTTCAGAGCTAGAGAGTGTTAAAGCAGTCTATGCAATTGATAATTGTGATCAAGGCGATGCAGTTAAGAAGAAAAAGAAAAAATAATTACAGACTTTTGATTATAGCCTCTATCTTGTCAAAAGATGGGGGCTTATCCATAAATTCAGTTTTCTCGTCTTTTACTTCTTTTATTGCCTCTTCGATATAGCCTGAAAGCATTAAGACATTTGTTTCTTTGTTTATATTTTCAGTATTTCTAATGGTTTTTAAAAACTCACCACCATTCATTTTGGGCATGGAAAAGTCTAAAATAATAAGATCAAACTTATGGTCTTGGCATTTATCCAGGGCCTCTAACCCATTTGATGCAGTGTTAATGTCTAGAGTATCAAGGCACTCCAGGTAGGTTTTCATGGAATCAACAATCATGGGTTCATCATCAACTAATAATATTTTTGAAGTCATGCTTCATTTTAAAGGTTCTCTTTAAATAAGAAAACTCGATAGTTGCAACCCTTCGCGTTATTTAATACTACAAACTTAGTCATTTATGGCCTTCAAAAATGATGATTTTTAGGATAGATTTATAAGGTATTCACGCACATTGTCTTTGAGAACTAGGAAAGTTTAAGAAGACATTTTATAGAGAGTCAGGGGTTAACATTGAAACTAAAAAGACTAGTCCTTCAGGGTTTTAAATCTTTTCGTGATAAAACAACTATTCATTTTGATGACGGAATTACAGGAATCGTTGGTCCCAACGGTTGCGGTAAATCTAATATCGTAGATGCACTTTTTTGGGTGATGGGTGAGCAATCCGCAAAACACCTACGTGGTAAATCTATGAAGGATGTTATTTTTGCGGGCTCATCAAAATACTCACCTGCAAGCTGGGCCGAAGTTTCTCTTATTTTAGAAAACGATGAAGGCAAGCATATTCATATTGGAGATAAGCTTTCTAGTCCAAGCGAAATTCAATTAACTCGTAAACTTTACCGTAATAGTGAAACTGAATACAGAATCAACGGAGTTCCTGCAAGGTTAAGAGACATCCAAGAAGTTTTTATGGATACAGGTGCAGGGGCCAAGTCTTATTCAATTATTGCTCAAGGTGAAATCAATCGGATTGTTCAGGCTAAGCCCGAAGAACGAAGAGTAATGATTGAAGAAGTTGCCGGTATTACAAAGTTTAAAATGAGAAGACGTGAGTCTCTTCGAAAAATAGATCAGACACATCAAAACCTTGAGCGATTGAAAGATCTACAGTCTGAAATTTATAAAAATCTTAAATCACTTGAGAGACAGGCGCAAAAAGCAGAGAAAGCTAAAAGTCTTAAAGAAAAAATTAGAAGACTTGATCTTAGTGTTCATGCACATAGAGTTTTTGATAGCCTTAGACAGTTTAGAGATATTAATACATTTTTAAATGAAAGCACTCTTGAGACTGAAGCTTGGAAGTTAGAAAAAGATAATATCGAAGTTGGTCTTGAAAAAGAAAGAACTATAAAAACAGAGCTCACTGAAGATATTGAAAAAGAGCAGTCCTTATTTAATGAGGTTTCAAGAGACCTTGCAGGAAAAGAGGAACGACTTAATTATTTAAAGTCTAGTCTTGAGGACAAGTCTCGTTTGGTTGAATCTCGTGAGAAAGAAGGTGAAGAACTTGCTCAAGAGGTTGAAAGTAGAAAGCAGCGATATAATGAGCTAGTAGAATTGCTAGATGAACTTCAAAAATTAAAATCGGGCGGCTTTGACCTTTCAGAACTTGAAGACTCTGTTGATCTTTTGAAAAATAAACTGGAGCTAAAAGAATCTACACAAAGAGAACTTAGGGCTGAACTTGATAGTCAAAAGAAAGAATTTTATGAAGTTGAGCAGGAGCTTTTTAAGTTTAATGCTCGAGTAGAAACGCTAACTAAGAGTTTGCAAGATATCACAGACGAGTCATCAGAACTTGAAGAGCAATCCTCAAAATTTTCAGGTGATATTGCACAACTTAGGGACTCTGTTAATAAAGGTAGGGAGCGTTCTGTCGAACTAGAAGATAGTCTTTCAAGTCAGAATCAAGAGCTTAGATCTCTTGAGGAAAAACGATCTCTTAAAAAAGAAGAACTTTCAAAAGTTACAAGATCTATCTTAACCAGAGAAAGTAGGCTTGAGAGTTTAAAAAATCTTAAAGAAGAGCTAGTTGAATTAGATGATATAGCTAGAGATTACTTATCGGAAAATTCAAATGTGGCACTTGTTTCAGATCTTATTAATTGCTCAGAAGATAAGGCGAATATTGTTGAGCTGGCCCTTTCTGGGATTTTGAATTCAATTGCAAGAACAAATAATGAAGCTATTAATGCTTCTTGGTTTAATAATAAAACTACTAACGCAAGTCTTTTACAAATTTCTAACTCTGCTACTAATAATTATAGTATGCTTGAGGGACTTGAGCCTTTAAGACCACATGTCACATCTGAAGAGCAGGGTTTGTTAAGTCTTTTGGATGGTGTCTATATTTCTGATTTAACAGCATCAGAAACACTTGTTAAGTATTCTAGTGAAAATTTCAGAGCAATTATTTCAAGAAACTCTGATTTTATTATTAGAAAAGAAGCAGATCTTTTAAAACTTACTTTTACTTCAAAAGAACTGGCTCAAAATGGAGCAATTGCACGAAATGTTGAAATTGAAAAATTATCAACAGAGATAATTGAATTTAAAGAACAAGAGAACAAAATCCAATCTGACCTTGATGGTTTAAACACTGAACTTTTAAGCCTTAAAGAAGGCCTTGATAAAACAAAAGAAGAGCATTTCAAGGAAAGCACTGAATATGCTTCAAAGAGAGCTACACTAGATCTTCAGATGAGCAACTTAGGGAAAGGTAATGCTAGACTAGAGATTTTAAAGGCTAGAAAGTCTGAAGCTTCAAGCGAAAGAGTTGAGCTTTTGGATCGAAAAGAAAAAGCTGAGGCTGAATACACCGAGCTGAAAGAAATTATTAAAGACAAAGAGGAAATCGTTTCAGAAATCAATGATCAACTAATTGAATTGCAGGTTAAGTACACTGAGCAAAGAGAAGAACTTCTAGAAAAGCAAATGGAAGAGAAGACTTTTGAAGATAGGCTTTTTGATACTAAAAACCAACTTGAAGATGTTGAAAGACAAATTACTACTGCAGAAACAAAAATTGATGGGAACAAAAAATTTGTTTCTGATTACAGCTTAGAAATCACAAACCTTGATGTAGAGATAAAAG
>CAYGJN010000021.1:0-27555 GCA_964350135.1 uncultured Bacteriovoracaceae bacterium
TAATTCTTTTTTAGTCCATAAACTTGCAAGATTATTGGCCAGGAGCTTACCAAAATTTTCTATATTTTCTTTGTCTTCAATATTATCAATATGTTCTTTAACGAAATCTGGGTAGCTGCCAGTTTCAAGAGCTTTTGCGATTTCAGCTTTATCTGTGAATACAGTTTGATAACAACTCTGCGTCTCTTCTTCACTTGAAAAAGAGGACATACTTAAAATCATTAATAAAATCGCTATTATTTTCACTTTTCTCAACCTTATAAGCACATCGGTTTGTTGATTAGAAAGCTTAAGCTCTTTTTCAGAGCTATCTTATTAAAATTTAAGGGTTTTACTGTATAAAATGCCTTGTCACAGCGTAATGTTATAGGGAAAATAACATGATCAATAAATAAATTTATATTCGGAGATTTTATGGGCTGGTTTGATGACAAGAAAAGTCCCAAACTTAAATCTAGTAAAAAAGCTAATTCACAAACACCATCAGGACTTTGGAAGAAATGTCCTGAATGCGCTGAAATTGTTTATTCAATTCGCTTAGATGAAAATCAGCAAGTTTGTCCTTATTGTGATCATCATTTTAGAATTGATGCAATTAAAAGAATAGAGCTTTTGGTTGATAAAGATAGTTTTAAAGAAGTCGGTAAGACTTTGACCAGTACTGATCCATTAAATTTTGAAGATAAGAAAAAATATTCTCTAAGACTAAAGGCTGCTAAAGAATTACTAGAAATGGGGGATGGGACATTTGTAGGTGAAGCTGCAATTAATGGTGACCCTGTTGCTATGGCCGTTATGAATTTTAAGTTTATGGGTGGGTCTATGGGAGTAGCAACTGGAGAGAAAATTGCTCATGCCATGGATATAGCTTATGAGAAGAAAATACCTGCAATCGTTATTTGTAGTTCTGGTGGTGCTCGTATGCAAGAAGGTGTGTTAAGCCTTATGCAAATGGCCAAGACATCAGCTTCACGGCAAAGACTTAAAAATAATGGAATTCCTTATATTGTTCTTCTTACTGATCCAACAACCGGCGGTACTGCTGCTAGTTTTGGTATGCAAGGAGATATAATATTAGCTGAACCTAAGGCATTGATAGGTTTTGCAGGCCCTAGAGTGATAGAGCAAAGTATTCGTCAATCTCTACCAAATGGTTTTCAAAGGTCTGAGTATTTGAAAGAACATGGATTTGTGGATCGAATTATTCATCGAAGAGATTTAAAAAAAGAGCTATCTTTTTTTATTAAAACATTCAGTCAAAAATGATTACATATCCCAAACAATGCTCTTTTCATGAATTAAAAGAAAATGAATTACTGAATTTTCTATATAACAAAATGGGAAAAGAAGTTTTTCGTCCCAAACTTTTACATGTTGAACTAGCTTTAAAGCGGCTAGGTTTAAAAAATAATTTTAAAATAATTACAGTTGGTGGGACTAATGGTAAAGGTGAAGTGTGTTTGAGGGTCTCATCTTATTTATCACAATCTTCAATAAATCATGGACTTTTTTTATCTCCACATTGCCTAAGTATCACTGAACGATTTTCTTATAACGGATCTTGTATTGAATACGATGAGATGCTTGATGTCTTCAAATCAATTGAATTGAATTGTAGTGGAATTGATCTTAGCTTTTATGAGTTTCTTTTTATAAGTTTTTTATATTGGGTAAAAAACAAAAATATAGATGTCCTAGTACTAGAGGTTGGACTTGGTGGTAGACTAGATGCTGTTAATACTTTAGATGCTGATATCACTGCCCTTACTAGCATCTCCTTTGATCATACTGAAATCCTTGGTGAAACTCTCGAACTTATCTTAAAAGAGAAACTATGTATAACAAGAAAAGGCAAATCACTTTTTACAACAATCCATCAACTTGATTTGAAAAAACAAATTGCAGCACATTGTTTTGATTTAGATATTAATTGGTTTGATTTAGTGGACCTTGATCACGACTTTATGGAAAAGAATTTTTCATACCGAAATGATTTATTGGCCAGGCAAATTATTTTAAAACTAACAGCTAAGCTACCGACCAAGAGTGATATTTGCTTTAAGGGACGAGGTGAGGAAAAAGTATTTTTCGAGAATAAAATATTCTTTTATGGCACACATAATTCAGATGGTTTCAAAAACTTGATAAATTATTTTGAAAGTAATAAAGAAGAATTTGATATTTTAATACTTTCTCTATCAAAAAGATCGGAAGAAGAAATTTCTAATATTATCCAACAAATAAAAACAACAAAGAGCTTTAAAGAAATCATCTGGGCCAATGACCAGCACTTTAAGAAAAAAGAATTAGTTAACGATGATTTTCCTAACGGTAGCGCTTTAGAGATAATTAAAAATATTCAATCAAAAAGAGTACTTGTAACAGGCTCATTTTATTTTATTGGTGAAATTCAAAAACAAATGGAGCATGTTTGTTAAAAATTGTTTTTCTACTTATTTTTACAACTCTCGTTTTCCCCAGAGAGAAACTCTTTCTAAGAGGAGGCAATGAGGTTTCAATTATTGCAGACAAGGCATATTATTCAGACGGGAAAAAACTCTCAGAAGCTATAGGGAATGTTATTATCAATAAAGGAGGAGATACTCTTTATGGTGAGACTGCTGCTTTTTATAGCCAAGAGAACAAGATTGAAATTAAAGGGAATGTACGTTTTACCACAAAAGATTTAACTATTTATGGTTCTGAGCTAAGTTATAATTTTGATAATAATAATCTATCCATGACTAATGCACGAATTATTTCAAACTCATTTTCTGTTCATGGTAAAGAAATTAAACGTATTGGTGAAAGTAAAATTATTGCACGTTATGCTGAGTATACAAGTTGTAATGATTGTCCTGAATCATGGGCCGTTTATGGTGATAAAGTTGAGATAACCTTAAATGAGTATATTAATGTTTCAGGCGCTATTGTTAAAATCAATGGTGTACCAATGCTCTATAGTCCTTTCTTTATTTTTCCAATTAAAACTAAAAGACAAACAGGTCTTTTATTTCCAGAGTTTTACTCTTCATCAACAATTGATGGTCTTGTTGTAAAACAACCAATTTTTTGGGCAATATCTGATAATAAGGATGTTACTTTAAGTCCAACTATATTTGGTTCACGTGGCTACGGTGGAAATGCTGAATATCGATATATTTATGGAGAAGGTAAGTGGTTACAGATTGATAATCTTTCAATCTCAGATAATAAGTATAATAAAAACTATATTAGAGGAAACGATGATCCAAGGACTTCTTATAGAACCTTTGGTACTTATGAGCATAATTACCAAATAGGTAATAGTATAAACCACCATCTTATTTATCAAGGAGCCAGAGAACTTGATATAATTAATGATTATAGAAAAGAAGTTGATGAAAGTTACAATAGTAATGATTTAGGGTTATCAGGTTTTATTGAAGCTAAGTCTGATCGGTTTTCTTTTGTTTTAGAATCTCATTTTAGAGAAAACTTAATAGTTGAGGACCCTAGAGAATTTGATCATGAATATGTTCAAATATTACCACGAGTTTCAATGAATATGGTTCCTGTTAATATCTTAAGAACTAATCTTCCTGTCTTTAAGTCAATTGATCTTTCACTTAATGGTGACGCTACTGTTTTTAAACAAAATCAACATACTGATTTAGGTGATAACCTTTACAGAAATGCTCATCGTTATAATTTTTATCCTATACTGGATTTAAATATTGGCTATATTGGTCCTGTTAAGTTTGACTTTAGTGTAGAGTCTGAGTATCAACGTTACAGATTTCCACATGCTGCTGATTATAAAAACTTTGAAAAATGGGTATCATTTACAAGAAGTGAGGCCAGTATTGAGTTTGATAAAATCTTTGGTCTTGCTTTTAAACGTGAACTTCCAAAAGATGAAGTTGAGGTTAATGTTAAACGTAAGCAAATAATCTCTAAAGATAGTAAAATTATTGGTCATATTCCTGAATTTGAAAATGATTTGGCCGATGATAATATTACTCTTGTTAAAAATAGTTATAGACATGCATCAGAGCTAAAACTTATCCACTATCAGCTAGCTAAAAGTGGAATTACAGGTAATTATGCATTTAAAGAACAAATTAAAGAAAAAGTAGGGCTTTTTGACTATCGTGACGCCAGAAGAGAGTTTGAGACTGAAATAGACTCAATATCATCTAAAAAAGAAATCCCAAAAGAAAATGGTATCGAGTTTCAATGGAATAATATTGTTATTAAGAAATCTCCACAAAAAACTAATTACTCATCTGATGGTAGCTACCTAAAGGATTATTTTAGTTATACTAAATTGTTTTATTTTGATATCTCTCAAGGTCTCGATGTTTCATCTAATGCTGAAGTAAGTAGAGACTTCACCGATAAACTATCTCGCTTGGCCATATCAACTGGTCTTAGTTTAGATAATTTTACAATTAGTACAGAGGAATTTTATTTCTACAATGGTAAACACATCCAGTCATTTGATATTTCTGTTTCAAGTGATTATGTGGATGCAACTGTTGGTTTTGCTTATAATTCTGTTGATAGTGATGTTCCAACAAATACCCTACGTGTTGGAACAGAGGTCCGCCCTTCAAGTCTTTATACTCTTAGTGCTGTCTATGATTTAGATCTACGCTCACAGGCAGACAATAATAAGGAATTCTATGAAGTTAAGTATTCACCTAGCAATAATTGTTGGGAGTTAAAAGTTAATTACTCTGATGATGCAATTGAGACTCGTGTCGCTTTAGATTTTCAGCTTAAATTCAACACAGATTTCACATCCTTATTTTAATATGAAAATTGCCTTATATGATTTTGATGATAGTTTTACTTATAATATCGCTTTTTACCTAAAGTACTTTACTCCTAAGCTTAAAGTTATTCATTGGAGAGACTATAAAAAATCATTTGAAGATTTTGACTCTATTTTTTTAGGCCCAGGGCCAGGACACCCACTTGATTATGAATCTTTACTAGATGATTTACGTTCTGGAATAAAGATAAGGCAGCATAATGGTATTTGTCTTGGGCACCAATTACTGGGACTTTGCCATGGACTTGATATCATACAAAATAAAAAACCTGAGCATGGCATCTCTAGAAAAGTGAAAGTACCACAATGGAGTTGTTTCTCTAATAAATTAAAGGGCAAATCTAGTTTGGTACAAGTTTATAATTCGCTTTCGCTTAATGGAGTTAGCAGTATACGTGATAAGTCATTAAATTTTGATGACGAATTTATGTTTCTAAAAACTGAGCAAAGCTTATCATACCAATTTCATCCAGAATCAGTAGGAACAAGTTTTCCGATGCTATTTTTTGAAGCCTTTTTTAGGAGATAATCATACTGTGAAAAAGACTACTATTAGAATAGATGGAATATACTCAAATGAACTGCTTACTAAGCTAAAGGCTCAGGGAGAGACTGAGTTCTCCTTTGATTTTAGAGCAAGAAGCCTTAATTTTTTACAGCAATATAAGTTTTTAGAATGCATTAAGGGAAATATTTCAAATGGAGATAAACTATTTCTTCATTATAGTAATGAACAAGATTATATTATTCAAAAAATGCTTGATGATTTAAAAGTTGAATCTCCTGAGTATTCATCCCAAATATATCTCTATTTTTCTGATGTTAAAGAAAAGGAGTTTTATGAATCATTTGAAAAACCATTTTCTTGGGAATTTGATAATATAAGACATCTTGAAAAGATTGTTGATTCTAAGTATTTTAATGAATTAGTTATCCCATTTTCTCTTATTCAATGGCACCACGGTAAAGGTGATTCTATACCAATGCTTACAAAAATTTTTAATTTAAGAAATAAGCACAAATTTAATATTTCTATTAAAATAAATTGGGACTTTTCAATAATTGAGTCAGTGTTTGATTTCTTTCATTTTGATTCATATATCATTCCTGTGAGTCATTATGTTGAGACTTCTTATCGCAATATAGACTTACAAAAAATAGATAATCAAATTGATATAATTAAGAATCAATTGACAATCTCTCCTTAGTTCCATATTCCATTATTATGCAAATACTACTTTCAAATGATGATGGATTTCATGCGCCGGGTATTTTGGCCCTTAAAGAAGAATTTATAAAAGAGAATAAAATACTTATTTGTGCTCCTTCATCTGAAAGATCTGGAACAAGTCATGGTTTTTCTCTCCATGACCCTCTTCGTTTAGAAGAAATTGAGACTGATCATTATTCATGTAGTGGCTATCCTGCAGATTGTACCTTTTTAGCATTAAGTACTCTTTATACTTCTGCTCCTGATTTAGTTATTAGTGGTATTAATAGAGGTGGTAACCTCGCTCAAGATATATACTATTCAGGTACAATAGCTGCAGCCAGAGAAGCAACACTAAGAGGCGTTTCCTCCATTGCTGTTTCTATCTGTACAGAGTTCTCTGAGGCTAATGAGTCCAATGTTTATTATGAAGATTGTGCAAAATACTTAAATGAATTGATTAAAAATGGTCTTACTCAATTTATAAAGAATGAGACATTACTAAATATTAATTTTCCTAATTTAGCTTATAAAGACATAAAAGGTGTGAAATTAACTGAGTTAGGCAGAAGAAATTATTCCAATGAAGTTGAGAAAAGAAAAGACCCAAGAGGATCGAATTATTGGTGGAATAAAGCAACTTTTCTTGGCACTTTAGACATTCCAAACTCCGACTGTAACGCTGTTTCAGATGGTTACGTATCAATATCCAATCTTAATGTTTTTCCTAGCGGTTCCGAAGAGCTGAGTAAATTACGCGAGTTTATCGCGCAGCTTTAAAAAACCGTGAGGGAGAATGTTAAAATTCTTGATCTTAGTTAGCATGAGCTATCTTTTGTCATCCTGCGGACATATGCAAAGTGGGCAATATGTCCAAATTTCAAAAGGTGCCAATTTAGATTTTTATGCTAAAAAATATGGCGTTCAAAAAAGTAAGATTAAACTTGCTAATCCAAGGGCCGGCTTTAATAAAGGTGAATGGATTTTTGTTCCTTTAGAAAGAGGGATTCTAAGAGCTGTTTCTTCATATAATTATGCGAAAAATTTTGCGACTGGTCATTTCCTCTGGCCAGTACCTGCGTCTAAAAAAGTTACATCCCTCTATGGTCCTCGTTGGGGGCGAAATCATAATGGGGTTGATATTGCAGCTCCTCGTGGCACTCATATATTGAGTATAGATGATGGTGTTGTTATTTATTCTGGGCGTGGCTTGCGTGGCTTTGGAAATCTGATTGTGCTTAAGCACAGAGAAGGTATTTATAGCATTTACGCTCATAATTCAAAAAATTATGTCAACAAGGGTGAGCAAGTCTCAAGAGGCGAGGTTATTGGAAAAGTTGGCTCTAGTGGTAAGGCAACAGGCCCACATCTTCATTTTGAAATAAGAAGAAAAGATGAGGCACTTGACCCTCTTGCATTTTATAACTCTTCAACTTATAAGGTTTATGCTAAAAGGTAGCAAAGGACCTTAAATAGTGAACAAGAAATATTTCTATCTAATTATTATTATTATTAGCATTTGTTTAAATTTGTTTCTCTATCGGAAAAACTCTAATCTTAAGACTATGGTTGTTGATTTAAAATCTGAGCTTATGTCACAAGAAAAGAAAACTAAGCAATATAGAAAAAAAATAGTGAAGACTAGAAACAAACTTAATTCTGAGTCTGAAATCCTTAAAGAAAAACTTGCTAAGGCCAAAGAGCAAGATTTGTCAGAGTCTGACTCATTGGAGCCTACTGAAGATAATAATGAAGATGGAGTATTGAAAGAAGATCCTTTCGCAAATTTAAGTGAAGATGAAATTGTCAGCCAGTTGGATGAAGAAAAAAAACAATGGGAGACAAGACTTTCAGATTATTTTGAAAGGGGGCTTGGCCTAACTAATACGGACTATAATTATTATCAAGATAAATCCCGTGAGCTTGAAAAATTAAGAGGCGAGATTATGAATAAATATGCTCAAGCAGCAGAAGCAAATAATTTGCCCTATATTCCATCTTTTCAAGAAGAACAAGAGATGTATAAGATGCAGCTAAAATTTGTAAAAGACTTAGAGTCTAAAATGGGTAAAAAGAATGTGGATAGACTCATTGAATATGAAAGAGAAATGAAAGTTAAAATGATTGTTGAAAAAGGCTATTATAATTCATTTGGCGTTTTTTAATGAGACTCACAGCCTTGAATATCTTTAGGTTTAAAACAAAAATGAATATGATTATCATGCCCTTGGCAACGCTTAACTTTATGTAGCTCATTTTTTGGATGTTCTAAATCACAAGTTTCTGATGCATTCGTTAATAAATGTGAATCATTGAAAAAAATAGAGCTTCCATTATGTTTTTTTATATAATCGATAAGGTTCCCTGTTAAATTTGAATCATAACCAGAAGTATCATACTTAATATGAGTTCCAATATGCTGATCGTCAGATCTCATTGGTCTAATATCAATACAAGTTCCATCATGATGATGAAGATGTCCTAAAGGATCCTTGCCATTATCTTTAATCCCTGGTGTAAACCAAGATATATCCCCAACTTGAATAGTACAGCGCTCACTGCTATATCCTAAAGTATTTTGGCAGTAGTTGTTCCAGTTTTGCGACAATTTCATAAACTCACAGATTGTATCAGGATTTCCCCATGTATCTGAGTGAAGAGGATCTCCTCCTTTATAATGTGCATAAGTTTCATCATGTGAAATTGATACGACTTCTCTTGTCTCTGGATTAACAATAATAGAAGGAAGATTAACTAAACCCCATTCATTGTATTCAAAATCTTTATAACTAAAAGTTTCTTTATATAAATTATTCATGAGATCAATAAATGAGTTAATCTTTTTATATGCTGTCGCTTGATGATAATCAAGCTCCAAGCATTTGTTCATCTGCTCTTCAACTTGTACGATTTTATTATTTGATAGGATTTTATACAAATAATGTATTGTTGTATTCCCTGATAAATCCTTGCAAATATTAATTTTATATTTATTAGAACTCATAACAATAGATATAGCATCTCCTGAGTTAATTTTTAGCCCTTTATTACCACCAGTGAAATTAAATAAGTAAGTATCTTTTTTTAAAACTAGAATTGAATTATTATTTATCATTTCCAGACTAGATTTTGCTAAAAAGCCTTGATCTCCTTTGTTTTTTAGCAAATTGTTACTATCCAAATTGATAATATTATCTGTGCTTGAATATTTACTATCAAGAACTGTGATTTTAATCATATCAGTCGGCTTATATGAACTAAATGGCACAGTGTTTTCTCGATAAACAAGAGTACCTTTTTTTATAAACTTACCAGTTGGGTTTGCTGCTGAGTTAAAAACTATTTCAGTTAAGAGCACATCTTTGGTCCTATTGGTGCTTGCCTTAATCGTAGATAGAATTGGAGTTGCTGGGGTAGTATGTGTTTTACCATCCTTATAGATTGTCTTTTCTTTAGACATGCCCATGAAGAAATTTTCATTTTCATTAATACTCGTATCTGTAATATAAAATGGAGCTTTGTCAGTATAAGAAGTTCTACACTCAAGCGCCATAGCAGTAATATTTAATAGAAACGATAGACAGATTATTTTAGTCATCAACAACCTCAAATAACCTATTATGATAGTCATTTTCAAGTTTATCTAAAATTTTAACAAGTTCAAAGGGATGTATCTTTTTAGTAGTTATTGCTGTTAGATTTAGTTCATCAAGGCCTTTCTCCGGAAACTCATGTGATCCAAAGTTTTTTACAATTTTAATAGAGTTATTACTTTTTGGCATTGGATGATCGAGCTCATTGTCATTAAGTCTTGGTAATATACTGGCCCTCACCATTGTATTTCTATATTTTTGTGTATGCATAGTGATTCTAAAGAGAGCATCAAGATCCTGAGCACGTAATCTCATGCAGCCATGAGAGTCAAATCCTCTTCTAAAGATTCTATTTTGTTGAATATGAAAACCTATTGTTGACCAACCCATGAATTCGGACTTATTTGTTCTAAATCTTATAAATGGTTTGTTTTGATAATAAGTTTGATCATCTCTATGGGCCCAACTTACTTGATTTAAATCTGTATCAATTTGTTGATCAATATAGATAGGAGTCATACTCTTATAAACACCAATTCTTGAAATTCCTAGATCTAGTGCACCCACGCCAACTGGTAATACAAATTTAAGTTCATTTCTAATTGTGTCTTGAATAATTGTTCTTCTGTTTCTTAATCCAACTTTGATTTCAAATCTAGTATCAGATAAATCTATTATTTCTCTGTCTTTAATTTGAAAATCGATAGTAGAAGCATTTCTATTATAAGAAATTTCTAGAATATGTATCTCGTGACGATTATCAATATCAGCAGAATCAAACTTTGCTGCCTTTCTTCCATTCCATTTTGAAGCATCAACTGTATTACCTAGGGCATATTCAACAATGCTAGCAATTTTAATCTGAACTTCACCATTTGCTTGAGTGATAGGGGATTCAATTAAAAAATTTAAATGAGATTTAGCATCATAGGTTCCAAAATAAAAATTAGGAAAACGTGAAATTCTTTTATCAAGTAACTCTGCCTCAGAGAAAGTACTTGGTGCATATTCACCCAGGTCTGAAAGCCTAACTCCTACTGTGGCAAAGAGTGAAAAGCTTATGCTAAATAATAGAAAAGATCTCATGATTCACCCGTATCTATAATTTTATATAGTTATATATGTAGCAATTTAAATGCCATAATAATGATTGGATTTAATTCCTTAATATAGGAAAAGCTCGTAATATCAGCATCTTAGAGTGCTCTATTTGTCCTGGATTTAAGCACTGTCTAAAAATTTGTCATACAAATAATACCTTTATAGATAGGCTTTCTTTTTTTTGATTCTACATTTTTTTATAATTTAATAAGCATTTTTAGAATAAGGATAGATTATTAAATTTGCTTTGCTGTTTTCCATTGTTTTCCTACAATTTTCTTATGCCATAGAAACAATTCTACAGTATCCATTTATCATAATTATATTCCTGGGCGGTAATCAGCATAGACCTGTCCAAATGGCCAAAAACACGGCATTAACAAGAGATCAACAGCTAGTTAGTGCCTTTGTTAATGATAATCAAAACCCTCTCTTAAAAGGCAAATTAAAACCCTTCTAGAGTCCTTTTTCTGGAGCTTTACATTTTGTACTAAAAAGAACTGTTAAAAATTTTTTTTCTGAATAAGGATAAAAGACAGCTTTTGATTTTAACTGCTCTGAGTAGTTTTCACTAAAGACTCGATCCATTTGACTTTTGTCTGGTATAACAATCTGGCCAACACAATCTAGATTTGCAAGCTTATCAAGCATTTCAGCTTCTTCAATTTTTTCAATAGGACAGCGTCCACCAGTGTTCGCTAAACAATCAACTGCATATAATTGTTTTTTCAACTCAGTCTCTAATGTTTTTGTAGTATATTGACATAAAAAACTAGTATCAAAATCATTTTCTATAAAACTGCAAGAGCTCCATGCGACACTAGGCTTATTTTTATCTTTGCAGCTCTCAATGGTTTTACAATTGTTTCCTATTTGCTTAATGAGACTAGATATTGCATTGCCAGCTTCAGATTTGAATAAGTCTTGTGAATCAATATTGTTCATTTTATTATAGAGTCTTGTTAAATACTGTAAGTTGGATTGGTCTAAAGAACTGCAAGAGAGTAATGTGTTTAGGAAAACTTTTTTGATAGGTTTTTTCTCATGTGATATTAGCTTTGAGATATCTTCTTTCACATCATAATTCGAAACTTTTATATCTTTTATTTCTTCTAATATTTCTTTTGTTATATTAGTTAACGTGAAAAGGGATTGAATGATTTTTTCTAATTTAGCATAATCCATATTGTTACTCAGTATAGGGTTTTGTGTGTTCTTAAGATCATCAACCCAGAGGAATAAATCTCGGTATGGGTTGTTTGTATCACTCCAGACCGTTACTTCTTTACCGTGAGTAGAAATACTGCTCATTAAGTATCTTTTAGTGTGCTCAATATGATGTAGAAGATCTTTTCTCTCTGAATTGCTTAGGGGTGTTTTTAATAATATAGTATTGTTGATATTTTTAAAAACTTTAGTTTCACGAAGAATTCGTCTTCTCTCTCTCGCAATTCCTGCAATGCTCATTAATCCATCAGCTTGAGTAAAATAAAGAAGATCTTTTACTTGTATTTCTGAGGAAACACTGCAACTCTCGCTAACTTTAAAACATGACTCAAGCTCATCAACCCAAGTGAAAAGGTCATTCCATGGGTTAAGTTTACTATCCCAATTGTTGTATATCAGATCATCAATAAACCCAAAATCTAATAGATTCTTTTTCTTATTTTCTACATATGATTTAAGCTTGGAAAATTTATTCTTTGGAAAATATTCATGTTGCAAACTTTGAACTCTTACTTTATCTCCCGTTAATCTTACACTTTTATTATTTGTATCATAAGTATATAGGCCTGTTTTTCTTATGTCTGCAATACAGCTCATTAATGATGTATTAGAGCTTGCTGGTTCACTGCAATAGATCTTGTCTATTGATCGCTTAACCGCTTCCTCAGAGGTCAGTTGAATATGGCTTGAATTTATTTGTAGCTTGTAAGTTGGAGCCCATAATAAGTCTCCTTTTTCAGTTTCAATATACGACCAAGATTTTAAGTCGCATCCTATTTGAAACGAGAGTGTCTTATAGCTGCCAGATATCTTTTTAGAACGATAAAGATCAGCTGTATTCGTGCTATTGATATGGTCCGAACACTCAGTCCCTGGCCTATTATAAGCATTTATATTTGTATTAAGAGTTGATTTACGATTCGCAAATGCTGGCTCTGTTTCAGAGAAATTTATATATTTGCTTGTTAGTTCTATTTTTTCATTGTCTTTAAGACCAATTGTATCTCGAATTTCATTATAGTATTTATTAACAAAAAAACCGAAATAGTTTAGCTCAGGTTGTCTAGCCTCTTTTAATGCCCTTTTGGCCCTCGCTTTAGGTTGTCCAATATTGTATAAGGTACATTGCAAATCAGGACGCGATCTAATATCAAAACCAAATTCTTGATAGCGGTCAATAGCATCTTGTAATATGCCTGCTGCATAGATCATAGATCTTCTAGGTGAATCTTGAATAATATCACCTAACTTTGACTCATTATAATGTTTAGTTCTTCCCTCAATCTTTGCTACATAAGGCTCAGCTGGTATAGCAGCTTTAATATTAATTTGTCCTAATCCTAGTGAAACAGTATTAGCTGATTTTCCAAATACAGTAGCTGCTATGGAAAACATTGTTTCACTATTACGTCTAAGCCATTCTTGCGCTCTATCAGTTCTTTGAACATTCATTGTATTTTCTGCTAAAATACAGGCCGCAATAGTTGTAGGCTCAACTCCTGGAAAATAAGATGCAATTTTAATTAATTCTTTTTTTTTGGTCTTCATAGTTTCAAGAATAGTTTTATTTATCTTTCTAATACTGCCATCTGAGCTATTATAGGCAAGCTTCGAACTAAAGCGATCACCATGAATATTATCATTATAGTAAACCTCTGGAAGAACAGGAACGTTGATTTTGTACTCTGTTGAAAATATATCTTCAATGGGACTTTCAATTTTTGTAGAGTCCTGTGAATAGCAAAAGAAAGAGAAAAATGATGAATAAAGGATGATTGTTATATTTTTCATCAAGGTGATTTTTTCTTTGAAGATTTAATATACAGGTCACATATTTGTTTTTTAGCTTTTTTTAGGGGATATGTTTTAACCCTTTTTGGAAATTTTTCCATAGCTGCAATAATATTAATTGTTTGATTAGTTGCAAGTATGCCCATGTTTTCAAAATAGCCCTTTAGTTCATCATGAGTTTCAGTAGTATTAAGATAATGAAGTAAAGGCATGAGTATGCTATGTTTTGGATTTTCAAACATCTCATAGAGCATATACTCAGTGAGCTTGTCTCTTTGAGTCTCTTTAAAAATTTTGTATAGATTTTCTCTTGTTTGCAGTTTTCTATCAAAAGGCCATGGGCTTGCTTTGCATTTTGAAATGCTCTCCATTGAAAAAAGATTATGGGGACCCACTAAAAATAAGAATATTATTAGTATATTTGTCTTCAAAATCACCTCTTTCAACCTCTTTATTTATCGGTTAGTGGAGGGGATATACTTAGAGGTTGACCTTTCTCGTTTGTCATTGTGGTATACTTAAATTGCTTTTTAAGACTTGCTAAAAATGAAGTGGGCAGGGGGAAGGTTTTTAGTAAATAAGCTTTAAAAACATCTCTGTAAGTGCATTCCTAAGTTTTGAAGTATCAGCATTTAAAGACTTTTGTACTTCATTCATATAAAGCGCTCTGTTAATTTCAATTTGAATATTATCTAAATCAAAATTACCAAAATGCTGTGTGATATATCCGCCAATATAGGGATCATTTATAGTTGTATTACCAAAGTTGGAGAGGTCTTTTTGGACTTGGTTAATAAATGAGGGTTTACAGGTTTTGCCATTATAATCACTTAGACAAAAACTAGGTCGCTCTATTTTTTGATTTGGGTTTTGTTTGAGATGATAATCTGTGGCCTTACTTGGCATGCTATGAAGATCGATAAAAAAACTATTTTTATCTTCCAGATGGACAAGGGCACTTGTAATGGTCTCAAAATAAGGGATATAGTATTTAGCAATAAGCTTTTTAACTAGTTGATCACTTGGTTCAGTTTCAACTAGTTTTTGCCCATGGGAGTTTTTCTTCCAATTTAAAACTGCAATATCTTGCGCTCGATTTAAATCAATACAGGCCCTGTGAATATGAGATTTAATAATCATATAGCCAGCAGCTCGCAAAGCCTCTATATCAATGAGTTGATGAACAAAATAATCGACGTCTTGGCCAATGGCCGCTTCATCATCAACTAAAAATTCTTTGAACTCAAAAGGTATTTCAACCCCAGAATGTGGAATTGATATAATGGCCTTCAAAGGTCCTAAAGGTGAGTAGAGATCAAAAACAGGACCATGGGCTTGATTATTCATTGGTGCCTAAGACCTTGTTTTTGTAGGCTTCTATATCAGTAGTATCTTGCTCTAGGGTGAGATCATCACGTTTAATATAGGCCATTTTCCCTGAAACTATGATTCTTAAAAGCTTTCCGCCTTTTAGGGGTTTTTTGCCAACAGTAAGTTTTCTGCCTCTTTTAGCATAGCCTAGAGCACTAGACATATTCTGATCTGCATAGATAACGGCCTTATCTCTCTTAACCACTGCAAATTGAGCGGCAAGGACTGGGGTAAGAGTAAAAAGCGTTAAAATTAAATACTTTAGCATCTATCTATTATCTAAATTTTTTACATAAAGAGCAAGGGGAGCTTGAGTCTAAGAGCAGACCAAGTTAGAGTGCTTTTCTAGGGTGATTATGAAATTTCCAGGCCAAAGAAAGCATAAACATTATTTTCCTGTCAGCGAGCGCGGGCGGATTGCATTCGATGAATTTCCTGACCATAAAGATCAAGTCTATATTGTTGGAATAGATCAATTACTAGTAGATATTGAGGTTCATGTAGGTGAGGAATTATTAGAAGAATATGGTCTTGAAAAAGGGCAATCTTTTGTACTAGATGAAGATGATGCAAGAGAGATTTACCAAGAGCTTAGAGATCATAATAAAATAGTAGGCGAATATGCTGGAGGGGCCATTGGTAATACTCTTCATAACTACAGTGTCCTCTCTGATGATAAGTGCTACGCTTTAGGTTGTATTCCTAAAAATATTCAAGTTGGCGATTACGCATTTAGATATATAAGCACGACAAATAGTCATGTTGATCTAACTTATCTGCAACCTGTAAATGGGGATTTAGGGCGGGCCATTTGTTTTGTAACACCTGATGGTGAAAGAAGTTTTGGTGTTGCTAAGGGGGCGATGAATAATCTGTCTCCTAAATATATTAATAGTTATTTAATTAAAAATGCAGCACTTTTATTAATTTCTGCTTTTACCTTAAGGGATCCTGACACTGATATTTATAAATCAACTATTAAGGCCTGTAAGGTTGCTAAAGAAAATGGTGTCCCGGTTGTTTTTAGTTTAGGCACTAGTTTTCTTATTGAAGAATCACTAGAGTTTTACACTGAATTTATAAGAGAATATGTAACGGTACTTGCTATGAATGACAAAGAAGCATTGGCCTTAACTGGTGAAGAAGATTTTTTGTTAAGTATAGATAAGGCATTAGAGTTATGTGATATGGTGCTTATGACTGTTGGTGAAAAAGGTCTTTATATTGGCTCTCATGTAGAGGCTAGTAATGCTAGAAAAACACAAGAACAAATTCATAGTAAGAGTATTCCTGAATATAATAAGTATGAGTATTCAAGAGCTCAAAAAAAATCGACTTGTATAAATCCAATTAAGATATTTACTCATACAAACCCATTCCTGGGTGGTCCGGGAACTATTACAAATACAAACGGTGCTGGAGATGCGGCCCTTTCTGCACTTTTGCATGATATGTCAGCTAATCGTTTTCATAAAGAAACTGTTCCTAACTCACCAAAGCATGAACTTGAATACCTTACGTACTCATCTATTAGTCAAATTTGTCGTTATGCTAATAGAGTAAGTTATGAAGTTCTTGTTAGAAATTCTCCAAGACTCACAAGAGCACTACCTCAAAAAGAAGAATGTTTAGAAGAAGCCTATTGGGATCTTAGATAGTTTCTTTTGAAGACTTAAGCTCACTTGTTTTATAAAAATGTACTTTTGGATTTCTTTCAATAATAAGCTTTAAATCCCATTCAGAATCTGGGGCTATACAAAGACGATCTTTGTTATCTCGTAAAATTTTTGATGAGTATTGAGAACAAAAAGATTTTTCTTCATTTTTAGAGTCGAATGCGAGCCAACGAACTCCGTAAAAAGGAATAGACTCCCAAATCCCATTCACATTATATTCATCTTCAAGTCTAAACTTAACAACTTCAAATTGTAGAGCACCTACAGCTCCAACAACCTTTTCACCATTGGATTGTCTAATAAAAAGCTGGCTAGCACCTTCCTCACTAAGCTGTCTTAAACCTTTTTCAAGTTGTTTACCTTTAAGAGGATCTTTTAGGATAATTCTTCTGAAAAGCTCAGGTGCAAAACTTGGTATTCCTGTATAAGTAAGTTTCCTGCCTTCTGTGAGTGTGTCTCCAATTTGATACTTTCCCGTGTCAAAAAGACCAATAATATCACCAGGGAAAGCTTCTTCTACTATATCTCTATCTTGAGCTTGAAAAATGACTGGCGTTGGAATTTTAATATCTTTTCCTGATCTTACATGAAAGACCTTTGCATTTCTTTTAAAGACTCCTGAGCAAACTCTCATAAAGGCCATTCTATCTCTATGACGTTTATCCATATTGGCCTGGATTTTAAAAATAAAGCCACTGAATTTTTTTTCAGAAGGTAAAATTTCAAACTCTTCTTCTTTATCGTCTTTAACTATTCTTGGTAGAGGTCCTGGAGCATTAATACAGACACAGTCTAATGACTCCTTGACTCCAAAATTATGAAGAGCAGAGCCAAAAAAAACTGGGGTTTGAATACCCGCAAGATATTCATCTTTACTAAAGTCAGATATTAATTCTTGAATCATCATAAGATCTTCTTCAAGTTGATTTTTAAGGCCCTCTCCAATAAAGCTTGTAACTTGTGCTGAATTTAAATCCCTTGCATCTATAATCGTTGGTGACATTGGATCTTTAGAATCTTTAAAAGAAAGAATTTGCTTTGTCTTTAAATCAAAAACACCTTTAAAATCAACACCTGACCCTATGGGCCATGTCATAGGAACACATTGAATAGAGCAAATCTTTTCAACATTATCCATAAGCTCAAAAGGGTCCATGGCATCACGGTCGAATTTATTCATAAACGTCACAATAGGAGTGTCACGCATTCTACAAACTTCCATTAATTTTCTAGTCTGTTCTTCAACACCCTTGGCTGAGTCAATCATCATAAGTACACTTTCAACAGCGGTCAGTGTTCGATAGGTATCTTCACTAAAATCCTTATGCCCAGGAGTATCTAATAGGTGAAGGGCACGATTATTATATACAAAACTCATAACTGAGCTTGTGATTGAAATTCCACGTTGCTGCTCAAGCTCCATCCAGTCAGATTTTGCGTACTCACCACTTTTAGATTTAACTTGTCCAGCAGAGCGGATAACGCCACCAAACCACAGGAGTTTTTCTGTCATGGTTGTTTTCCCCGCATCCGGGTGAGAAATAATAGCAAAAGTTGCTCTTTCAAGCTTGTTTGTTTCCATAATCCATCCAATATATAGGATATGGCGCAAGTTTTATAGTTTAAAGCCGATAAATTTCTATGTTACGTATTGGGGTATCGGCCTGTTTTATGTATCCGGATAAGGATCGTAAGGTATTTGGGCCAAAAACATTACTTTATATGGGTTATGATATGGCCCATTATATTGCTCGTAGGGGAGTAATGCCCATTCTTATACCAGATCTCTTGGATGAAAAGCTTTTCTATAATTATCTTGATCAGATGGATGGTTTTCTTTTTCAAGGGGGTACGGATATTGATCCAAAGTTCTACGGAGAAGACCCCATTAACAAAGAGTGCGAGGGGGATAATAAACGTGATGCTTATGAGTTTAAAATTCTAGATTATGCTTTTGAGAAGAAAAAACCTGTTCTAGGTATTTGCAGAGGAATGCAGCTTATCAATGTCTATTTTAATGGAACTCTTCACCAAGATATTCCTCATTGTTTACCTAATGCCAAAAATCATAGAGATCATGAGTTATATGATGAACTTACACATTCCATTAAATTTGAAAAAGATAGTCTTATAGGAAGATTGCATAAGGATTGTAAAGTTCCAATCGTTAATAGTGTTCATCATCAGGCAATCAATACTCTTGGAGATAATCTAATTATTGAAGCAAAAAGTCCTGATGATGGAATTATAGAAGCAATAACTTGGGCAGGACCAAATGGAGGAGAAATTCCATACAAAGACGGATTAATTACTGGCATTCAATGGCATCCAGAATTTTTTTATTCAATGAAGTCTGAAACTATATCCCAAAACCCTGTGATCGATCATTTTTTTAGTCTTTGCAAGAAATATAAGATCAGAAAATAATTTATTTATATATAGTCTTTATATAAAATTTAAAAACAGTTGATAAAATAATTAGCCCTGCCTTAATAGTACCCTTAAAAGTACCTGTAATCTTAGATATACCAACTCTTTTTCTATAACTAACACTAACTTCACAATATTTTATCTTTTTGATTATGGCCTTCAGCTGCATCTCTACTGTCCAACCAAAGTTTTCATCGCTCATTTGTAATTGTTTTAACTTTGAAGTTTTGATTGCCCTAAATGGTCCAAGGTCAGTAAAAGTTTTATCTTTAAAAAGAAGCTTAAATAAAAAGGTTGTAAGCCAGTTACCAAATCTTGCTTGTGGTAAGAGAGAGCCTTGTTCTGCCTTGCCTAGAAGTCTTGAGCCAATAACTAAATCAAAACCTTTGTCTATTTTATCAAAAAATAGGCTTATCTCTTGTGGAAAATCTGAGTAGTCTGCATCTAGAAAAATAACAATTTCAGATTTTTTTGAAAAGACATATTCAAGACCTTTTAAACATGCCTTTCCATACCCTTTTTGATTTTCAAAAAGTACTGTAGCACCTAAAGATTTTGCAATTTGAGCAGTCTTATCATTTGATCCATTATCAACTACTACAATTTCCAATATCCTCTCTTTAGGGATATCATTAAGAACAAGGGCAATACTATCTTGTTCATTAAGGGCCGGAATAATTATCATGGTATCTTTTTTCATTAAAAATATTATCTACATTGTTCTCTTGATCTCTTCAATCATAATCTCTTTAATGTCTCTTATCTGGGAAAGATCTGATGGAGATTATCAAAATGGTTATTATTATGTTTTATTTTATTTCATATTATCATTGGTGATCTTGATTTATAAAAAAAAACTTCAAAATATTCCATGGAAGCTGAACTTTATTAAGTTTTCGTTATGCTGCTTACCTTTATTTATTGTAGAGCCATTATTTGAAAATGATCATTATCGATACTTTTGGGAAGGTAAGACTATCCAACATTTTGAGAACCCCTATAAATCCTATCCTAAGAGCTCCAAACTTGATTATATAAACTTTACAATGAGAGATCGAATAGGTTATCCATACCTAACGACAGTTTATCCGCCAGGTGCCATAAGTATCTTTGCAGTATTTTCATTTGGGCCTTATTGGTTAAATAAATTGATTTTTCAATTTATAAATCTGGTACTTGTATTTTTACTAATAAGAATAAATTATTTTAATCGAAATTCGATTTATTTGCTTTTGGCAATACCAATGCTTTTAAAAGAATTTATTGGTGCCGTCCATATTGAACTTTTAGCACTAATGCCTATTGCTCTAGCAATATATTATTTTAAGCATTTTCAAAAAACAGTTTTTATATGCATGGCCTTAAAACTTATAGGTATATTATTTTGGCCTTATTTTTTAGTTCATGATTATTTTAAAAAGAATTACAAAAATATAATATTCTCCTTTATGACTCCATTATGTTTTGTAGCTTTTTATATTTGGGCAAGCTCAGATAGTAGCTTTAACGGATTTACTAAATTTCAAAAGGTTTGGGTTTGGAATCCAGGACTATATACTATTTTGTTTGAATATTTTTCATGGAAAGATCTTTTTGTCCGGCAAATTAGTCAAGCATTGTTTATTAGTTATCTTGCAATTTTAGGTTTTGGTTTAATTAGAAAAAAAGGTGAATTAAAATATTGTCTAATTTGTTGCGGTGGTGCTGTTTGTGCCATGATGTATTTTTATCCAGTTTATAACGGTTGGTATGGAGTTTGGCCTTGGTTCTTTGGTCTTGTTAATGGAATACCATCAATGACTATTTATGGGTTAACGTCTGTTTTAGGCTATATGGGTTGGGGGATGAATAGGTTGATGCCTTATACGGCCTTTATTTCTCATTTACCTTTTTATCTATTGTCTTATAAGGTGTTTAAAGATTTGTATTCTAAGAATTCTTAAGTCTTTTATGAAAACGATGAATATGAGAATCTTGTCTAAAAGGTTAAATTCCTTTATAGAATAATTCCACAGCGTCGTAACAATTTAATATAATAAATCACTGAGCTCTCTATAATAAAACTCTAAAGGACTTTCTTATGAAGAATACAAAAATTTTGGTTTTCATTATTATTATTTTTTTTGTAGGACTTCTTTTTTATTTTGATCTGCAAAATTATCTTACTTTAAGTTATTTAAAAGGCAATTTAGAGAGCTTTCAAAATTACTATAAAAATAATGCCTTTCTTACAATTAGCTCTTTTTTTCTACTCTATATTATTGTAACTGCCCTCTCAATCCCTGGAGCTGCAATACTAACTTTGGCCGCAGGAGCATTATTTGGTTTAGTTACAGGATTTATTATTGTTAGTTTTGCTTCAACTATTGGTGCAACATTGGCCTTTTTAATGGCACGTTATTTTCTTAAAGATACAGTTCAAAAGAAATTTGGAGACAAACTTTCTACCTTTAATAAAGGGGTGGAAAAAGAAGGTGCTTTTTATCTTCTTTCAATGAGGTTAATTCCTATTTTTCCATTTTTTCTTATTAATTTAGTTATGGGCCTTACTCCAATAAAGTTATTAACCTATTTTATAGTTTCACAAATTGGTATGCTTCCTGGAACAATTGTCTATGTTAATGCAGGTCTTCAGGTTTCAAAACTTGATAGTTTACAAGGGATCTTATCACCAAGTCTTTTAGGCTCATTTGCTTTGCTTGGAATTATTCCATTAATATCTAAAAAAGTTTTAGAATTTATAAAAGCACGTAAAGTATATAAAGCTTACAAAAAACCTCGTCATTTTGATTATAACCTCGTGGCCATTGGCGGTGGCTCTGCAGGTCTTGTTACAACCTATATTGGTGCTGCAGTAAAGGCCAAGGTTGCACTTATCGAAAAACATAAAATGGGAGGTGATTGCTTAAATACTGGCTGTGTTCCTTCGAAGGCCCTTATTAAATCCGCAAAAATAGTTCATCAGGCTAAAAACAGCTCTCATTATGGCATAAAAAATATGAGATTTGATTTTGATTTCTCTGATATAATGGATCGTGTTCAAAATATTATAAAAAAAATTGAACCACATGATAGTGTGGAAAGATACACAGGGCTTGGTGTTGATTGTATTATAGGTGAAGCAAAAATTCTTTCGCCATGGGAAATTCAAGTTAATGGAAAAATAATAACTACAAAAAATATTGTAATCGCTACTGGAGCTTCTCCTTTTCTTCCACCTATACCCGGTTTAAAAGATATTGATTTTCTTGTTTCTGAAAATCTATGGGATTTAAGAGAACAGCCAGAACAATTAGTTGTTTTGGGTGGAGGACCTATTGGGCTTGAAATGGCCCAAAGCTTTCAGCGTTTAGGAACTGAAGTAACAGTCGTTGAAATGTCTTCACGAATTATGATTAAAGAAGATGAAGATGTTTCCCATTGTATTAGCGAAAGGTTGACTAAGGAAGGAGTAAAACTTTTAACATCACATAAGGCCATAGAAGTGAAAAAAGGTGAGAAAGTTCATACTCTTGTTATGGAAAAACCTGATGGATCAAAAGTCGAAATAGATTTTGATAAGATTCTTGTAGCTGTAGGTAGAAAAGCAAATATTAAAGGCTTCGGATTAGAAGAGCTTTCCATGGATTATAATAAAGATGGAACAATTTTAGTTAACGAGTACCTACAAACCAAATATCCCAATATATATGCTTGCGGGGATGTAGCGGGGCCTTATCAGCTTACACATATGGCAGCTCACCAAGCATGGTATTGTGCTGTTAATGCATTGTTTGGCATATTTAAGAGGTTTAAGGTTGATTACTCAGTTGTTCCATGGGCGACATATACAGACCCTGAAGTTGCTACTGTAGGAAGAATGGAAGAACAACTTAAGGCAGATGGTGTTGCTTATGAAGTTGTAAGATATGGAATTGATGATCTAGATAGGGCCATTGCAGAGAGTGAAGCCTATGGATTTGTTAAAGTATGTGTGGTTCCTGGAAAAGATAAAATTTTAGGAGCAACAATAGTTGGGCCAAGGGCCAGTGATTATTTTATTGAGTTTGTGGCTGCTATGAAAAATAATTTTGGATTAAATAAAATACTTGGAACAATCCATCCATACCCAACTATGGCCGAGTCTAATAAATATCTTGCCGGTCAGTGGAAACAAATGACAAAACCTGAGAAATTATTAGGGTATGTCCAAAAATTTATGTCATGGCAAAGAAAGTAAAACTATCTATTTTCTAGTGACCTTTTAAGATTATTCTCAAGTTTTTCCTGCAGTTTGATTTCCATCTCTTGGAGAGAGCGTTCCATTTTATATTCGGCACTATAGGCACAATAGGATTTTATAGGTTTTTGAGGACATAGCTCTGTTCTTCTAATATCTAAAAAATTATCGACACTGCTAAACCGTCTTTTATTTTTTGAGCCATTTATATTCTCATTACCAAAAATAGCAATTTCATCTATATTGTCAGTAATTTCAATTTTACTAAGATTAAAAAGATTAAATGCTGGTTGATGTCCTGTTTTAAACCAATGTGCAATATGAGGTTTATAATCTTCTCTAATATTTAAAGCACGTATTTCTACAACATCAATAATGTATGAGCCTTCATTTGTTTTTGCTCCAATGAGGACTTCATAGGGGCTGTGTTTAGGATATAAGGATGGGCCATAATCAGGAAAATCTATTTTGTTTGCTATCTCAAGCATAAGTTGCTTATTAAATGCAGATATAACAAGCCTGGGATCAAGTTTGAGATCAATATATTGTTTTATAATATCTTCACTTAATCCAAGCCTTTTATAGATTTCAGTAATGGAAATATTGCCATAAATAGTCTCTTTTAAAAGAGCACTTAGTTTTGCAAGCTCTTCTAGTTCATTTTCATTCATTGAATGTCTAAATTTTCTAACTAAATTGATCTTAGAATTCAAATCTAAATAAGAGAGAAGACCATTTTTTGCTTTCTCAAAAGATTTGTCACAAAGAAATGTTTCGTTTGCTAAAACTTTATAATAATTTATTGCACCAACTTTTTTTACAATATGACCTCTTAATCCATAAAAATCAGTTTTATAACAGCTAACACCCATATTTTTTAACTGAGAATTTTCAGTTATATCTTCAATGCCTATTGTTTGAGTAAGACCTGAATTAATTGAAAGGATAAGACCAGTTGTAAGTAGTAGTTTTTTCATAGAATAACTATATATTTAGGTAGTTTAGGACCAATGATTTCTGTAAAATTTACATAAATTTCAGGTGTTATCTCCTTATTAGGGCCAAAAGACCTTTATTAAGGTCTATAGAAGCAAATAATAGATTGAATGTCTTGGGTATTAACAATATTATTTACTAGAGTATAGGTTGCTGGGAGCTTGTCTTTTTTGTCATCATATTTTTATAAGGATCATTTATGAAGTTAGTAGTTATGTCTTTTTTGCTTATTTCTTTGATCATATCGACTTCATTTTCAGAAACAGATTATGATTCGGATGAAAACTCTGAATTATTAAATGAAAGAGTAGAAGAGACTAGAGAAGAGTATAATGACGATTATAAAGAAGACTTTAAGGATGAATTTAAAGAAGAGTTCAAGGAAGAAGCTGGTAAAGTCATCAACCAAGAAGAAGATGATTATGATGATGATTATTAATTACTTAAAATGTATCTAGGTTTTTAATAAAATCTAGTATCTCTCTTTGTTCTTTTGTGGTTTCATCTTCAATATAGGTTTCACTTAATAATCTGATATCATCAAAAGTATCTATATCTTGTTCAAAATCTAAAACTTGTAAAGTTCCTGAATTTAGTAAGGCCTTAGACATTTCTTGAAAAGTAATATCTTTTGAATAAGGTACAGATTGAAATTGGTCAAGGGAGATTTCTTTTCTTCCTGAGAGCAAGTAATAACCACCATCAAATGCCATTCCTAGGCAATAATCCATTTGCTTTAAGTCTCTAAAACCTTTTTTAAGATGGACAGGCTTTATCAATGGAGCATCAGCTCCTATTAGCATAATATTTTCATGTTTTTGTCTAAGGTCATTATATACTTGGTATTGCCTATGGGCCAAATCACCATTGCCTTGAAATATAGTTGGATGATCTTTCCAGGCATTATGTCCAAGGGCCTGTTCTTCAGCTACGGCCCAATAAATTTGTGAATCAGTATGATTTTTTAAAGCTGATGCCGTCGCATAGGCAGATAGTAGATGAAATGTTTCAGCTTTTTTTTGGCCAATATCTTTTGAAAGCCTAGTTTTAAGAGGCGATAAACCTGGTGTTTTTACAAAAATTGCAACTGCATTATTCAAAGATAGCTCCTCTAAATCGTTGGCATACTCGATGCTTATCTTATTACAGAGCTAAATTGTATCAGAAATCTCCTTACTATGAGCTGTAATTATTTCTTGCTGCAATTTTTCTATATCGCTTTCCATAAGATTTTTCGGATTAACTCTATTTTTAATGATCTGTGGAAGTTGATCAATTATCTCAGAAAATCTTAAGTTCTTATTAGCATCAACTTCATCAACTCGATCTATAGGTGTAAAATGTGGAACGGTTTTTAAAACTTGTGGGTATTCATTAATCATAAAATGAATAGACTCAGCTACTTCACAAAACCTATCAAGTTCGCTTTTTGTAAATGATTCTGTAGGCTCAATCATAAGACCATATTGCTCAGGAAAAGCTACTGTTGGTGCATGGAGCCCATAATCTAAAAATAATTTTCCAACTCTAGCAATTAAATGTGCTTTAGCAATGCCGGCTCCTTGTGCCTTTGTAAAAACCTCAGGTGAGAGCGTAATAATAAACTCATGCATCTTTGGTTTAGAATCATCAATTGGTAATGTGGGGTAAGTCTTCTTTAATCTTTCGTGCAGGTAGCGGGCACTTAAAACAGAAAAAGCTGACATTTTTTTTATGCCAATAGAACCTAGTCTTTTAATATAAGTAAGGCATCGTACTTTGTGAGCAAAATTTCCATAATGGCGATGAAAATCACCAATTGAGTTCTCAGTTCTATAGGTTAAGTATTTGCCATTTTCATATTTAATTTGAACGCCAGGTAAATAGTCTACTAGTTTTGAACTCACAGCAACGATAGCATCTCCTGGGCCACCACCACCGTGTGGGATAGTCCAAGTTTTATGAAGATTATTATGGACAGCATCGACTCCAATTTTATCTAGGTCAATATATCCAGCAATAGCATTCATATTGGCCCCGTCCATATAAACAAGTCCATCGATACTATGAATAAGATCAGCTACTTCTTTAAAATTTTCTTCAAAAACACCACTTGTATTTGGATTAGTAATCATGATGCCAGCAATACGATTTTTATAAAGATCTACTTTTGATTTCAGATCTTCAAAATCAATTAAACCATTTTGTTGAGCACCAATTAAAATAATGCCAGTAGCATTTTCTTGCATTCCTTTTGTGACAAAGCCTGCCATTGTGGCAGTTGCAGGATTTGTCCCATGGGCCGATTTAGGAACAAGTATAATATCCCTGTTTTCATTTTTAGCCTTATGGTAGGCCTGAAATAATTTAATTCCTACTAATTCACCTTGTGCTCCGGCCACAGGTTGTGTTGTTACGCCTGGCAGTCCAGTAATTGATTTAAAATATTCTTGGATTTCAAAAAGAACTTGAAGGCATCCTTGTTTATCTAAGTCCGGTGCTTGTGGGTGTATTTGAGTAAAGCCTGATAGGGAAGCACAATAATCATTAATATGAGGATTATACTTCATGGTGCATGAGCCTAATGGGTAGATAGCATCATCAGGGCTTACATTTTGTTCACCTAGGTCTTGATAATATTTTAGAATCTTATCTTCTGAGAAATTTTTTAAAGAAATAGTTTTTGTATTGAGATACTTTGACTCTAGGTCCATAACAAAACTAGATTGCTCATCTTTTTCAAATTCACTATCAAAAAAATCATACAATTTAGAGATATCAGCATCGGATTGTATGTCATTGAAAAAAAGCATAAGAAGTTCTTTATCTAGGTTATTTCTTTTATTTAATGAGATACCTATCTGAAGACCCTTCTTTTGGGCCTTTTCAACTAATTTTTGTGAGCTAGTACCTAGTTCTAGAACAAATTCATTAATAAATGGAGTATTTGGAAAGGCTAGCTTTACACCTTTGTATTGTCCTAATTTCTGTGCAGCTTTCAAAGCTCGTTGTCTTGATATTTCAAAAGATTCTTTGAATCCTTTTGCTCCTTGAATAAGCATAGATGCACCAGCAATACTGGCCACAAATGACTGGTTCGAACAGATATTGCTGGTGGCCTTATCTCTTCTTATATGTTGCTC
>CAYGJN010000022.1:0-27439 GCA_964350135.1 uncultured Bacteriovoracaceae bacterium
ATTCAGCAGAAATATGAAAAACATTACGAGATATCAGAGTGTAGATCTTGTTAGTTAATAGAGATCTATGAAGATAGCTTACCTGCCTTTCAGCACCGCCACCACCCAAAGTATTAATGAGAACATTAACTTTATCCGTCATAAAATCATTGTACCACAGGCCTTCCCTTATAAGAGAGACCTTTGTCAGCAAGGTAGTTTTTAGTATAAATAGCTAAAGCATGGCGAGGAAGATCTTCTTGAGAGCAATAATCTCTATAGCTTATAACAGCACCCGTAAATAATGGATCCATCCAATAGGCCAAATATTTTTTTTCAAACTTATGCCAGCTTTTTTTTCCAAGGGGTGCGTGAGCAGCTTTTGCAGCAAGTCTTAGCCACCTAAGCCAAGAAGGATTTATTTCTTGTTTATTTAAAGGGATACTCCAAACATCTTGCCAGTTAAGATCAATAAGCATCTCTTTATAAAGTTTTTGAGAAAATTTTAAATCTCGGGGAACTTTTGCCCAAAAGTTTAAATAATCTAGATCCCAAAGAGGTAGTCGCCATTCATGTCCAAAAAATTCATAAGAGCGTTGTCCATGAATAACATATTTAGACTGACGGTTGATGCACTCCAAGTACTCAAAAATAGCATAGTCTAAAGAAGGCTCTAGGTTATTGGCCAAAGACATAAAGCTTTGCTCAGTCATTTTTTCAAGAGAAGTTTTTTCTTCGTTTAAAAGATTTTCCCAAAGAGCAAAATGCTTATTAATAAAAGCATCAAAAAATCTTTTTTTGCGATCTCCTATAGAGAGCTCATCATCATTATTAAGAGCTTCTGGGATATGGGCCCCTGAAATAAAATCCCCTGACATACCATTAATAAAAATAGCATCTGCATCGACAAGCTGATTTTTCTTTAGATAATCAATAACAGGAACATCAAGCTCAAAAGGTGTTGAAACCGATGAGTCAGAGTATTTCCAATAAGATCGATGAAGGTCACTTTGAAAATAATCTCTCATGAACTCATAACTAGTTTCAACAAAAAACCAATCATAGCCTAGTCTTTTAGAAATCTTCTTGGCAGTTTGGGCTTCAAAATTATTCTTAGACCCATAAGAAAAGCAAATAATATTAGAGTATCCAAGTTCTTTTAGCCCTGAGGCTATTAAACGGGAATCAAAGCCTGCACTTAAAGGAATCGCGATTTGTCTTCCCTCGCAGCTTGTAATTGTTTTTCTTAAGATACTTAAAGTTATATTTTCTAGATCAGTTCTATGATCTAGAGAGTGATCAGTTTTCCATGGACTAAAGGTATAATAAGTTTTTCTGTTTTCACTAAAATTAGAGAGATCAATTTCAACAAGCTCTCCTGCAACTAGCCCATGAAGGTTTTGATAAAGTGTTTTTTTACCAAATACATAGGCTGCGGTTGCTAGGCTAAGAGCAGCTTCTGGATTAATTTCTCCATTTTGAAAAACATCTGAAGAAGTTTGACCTATGCTTAATTTATTATCATCAAAACTATAAAAAATAGGGATAGATCGAACTTGGTCAACGGATATAATAACTTTTTGATTATTGAAATATACGAAAGCAAAATGTCCGTCCAAGTTTTCAAGGAATCTTTCTAGTGAATCTTCATTTTGGATTTTTTTAAAAAGATTTTTAAAAGTACAGTTATGAAGATAACCCTTATAGTAAAACTCCGCTCCATCTTCCTTGAAGGAGCTCCAACCATATTTAGAATCTAAATAAAGATTGGGCTTTTCCACATATTAATCTTTAGAAAGAAAGTAATTTTCAAGTGCTAGATTTCTAAGACCTGATCTTAAAAACACATCAATAGCATCTTCAGGGCTACAAACAATTGGAAAACCATGAAGGTTAAAAGATGTATTTAAAACTCCGCCTTTACCTGAAACTTTTTCATAAGATTTTAAAACAGCGTAATAACCTGGATTAAGTTCTTCTGTTACTGTTTGTGCTCTTAGAGTCATATCATATGGGTGCATGGCCGCTGGAAGATCCTCTCTAGCCTTTTCCTTACCGTCAAAAGCATACATCATAAAAGGAGATTTTATCTCTTTAGGGTTTTCCATATAATCACCAGTTCGCTCCATTAACATTGATGGAGAAAATGGCATCCAAAAATCACGTTGTTTAATCATGGCATTGATTAAACGAATATTATCTTGGTGACTAGCATTAGCAAGAATTGATCTATTTCCTAGAGAGCGCGCTCCCCATTCCATTCGACCATTAAGTCTTGCCACAACTTTATTAGCACCAAGCTCACGACCAACATGATCATTAATATCATCATGAAAAGTCACTTTTACTTTTGAGAGATCAAATTTTTTCATAGCAGATTCAACTTGCTCATTAGAAAAACTATGACCCAAGTAAAGATTTTTCAAAGGATGTTTAACTTTATCTCCACTATGCTCATAATGAACGAGCCAAGCACCACCCATAGCAAGAGACTCATCTCCACAACTAGGACAAACAAATATGCTTTCAACAGAATCACTTTTTGCAATTTTTAAATTGGCCTTAACATTCATAAAAACACCGCCACCAAGTGCAACTTTTTTAATTCCTGTTTTTTTCACCCAATTTGAAACCCATTCATGAAGTAAGTTTTCAGTAAACTCTTGAATTCCACCAGCAATGGCATCAAAGCGAATATTTTCTAATTTTTCACGTAAATAATAATAAGAGTAATGAGTTGAAAGCTCTGATTTAAGTTCAAAATTTAAGCCATCAGCGGTTAAACCTAGAAGACCTTCAAAAGCTTTACGAGCAGTCTCTTGTTGGTAACCACTAGAGTATGGAGCCATCCCCATAACTTTATACTCATGCTCCCAAGGCTTCATTCCCATAAGATAAGTTGCACGAGAGTAGAGTTTTCCAAGTGAACAATGACGATCAACTTCAAGAACTCTTTCTAGCTTTCCATTTTTACCAATATGAACAGTTCCTGATTTGCCGTCTCCAGCACCGTCGGCAGTCATCACTAGAATCTCTTCATCAAAGTCCCACTCTGCTGCGTAATAAGCTGCCGCTGCGTGAGCAAGATGATGTTCTATAAATTGGATTTTTCCTGCATCAATACCAATATGCTCAGTAATCTGCGCAACCCTTTCTTCCTGACGAGTTTTAAAAAGGATCTTATTATAATCTTTATTTCGAACTTGATCTTTTTTCTGATCTTCAGCACCTACTCTATACCAGGGAGTAATATCTCTTAGGTGACCAGCACTATGCATAAAATTACTGGCAAGGGCCACACGTTCAATATCTGAGTTTTGAATTCCTTCTGCACGTAAAAGCTCATCTATAGAGCCCTTAGGGTAACCTACTTCATTTTTAAGGCGAGAAATTCGCTCTTCACTGATAGAGCCAACTAAAACTCCATCTTTTAAAAGCGCAGCGCCACAATTATGTCCGTCGTGAATTCCAAGAATATAACCCATTTTTGGTACCTTTTAGAAAGTGCAAATTAGCTCAAAAAGTACCATAGGGGCTGATTTAACGTCAATTTTGAATTCCTCTATAATACATTAGGTTGAGCTTCTCTAAGTAGATTGATAATCTCATTCGATGAAATATTTGCTTTTACTAATACTTGTCTTCGCAGGGTGCGCTCATCATGAACCAAGATCTAGTTCAGAGATGGATATTCAGATAGTCGAGTACTACCCTGGAAAAAATGAAATTTGCACAAATAGTGAGGCTGAAACCCTAGAGCTTAAAATTGAAAGTATTATTATTATGTCTATAGTTTATACTCCTACCGATAAAGAGACTTATTGTACGATTGTAGCCGAAGAAAAAGGCCCTGAAGGAAATAAGATAGAGAGATTTTCAGCATCATTTAAAAAAGGTCCTTGTGAGAAACTTTTTAAAGGTCAGTATAAAAAAGTTAAAGTTCAAGTGGTTCAAGACCATATCTGCAAGGTTTTATAATCCATGACTAAAGTAAAAGACAGCTTACCACTAATTCTTATGGGCCTTTGTCTTTTAACAAAACCGTATTATTTAAGTGGAAATGGTCTTCCCCAGCTTACACATTGGTTTGCTTTTTTGTTTGCTGCTGGTGGATATGCTTTTCAGCAATTCAGTTTGAAAAATGTCAGGCCTGAGGTCTATCTTCTTGCAGGATGGATTACTCTGGTTAATATCGTTTTCTTTTTTCTTTATAATGATTTTAGTTTTATTATTCACCCAGCCTATCATGGATTTAATCTTCTTATTACTATTGCAGTTTATTTCACTATACTAAGATTTAAAAAATCATTTATTCCATTTATCTATAATACAATCGCTCTCTCAATTATTGTCCTAACTCTCACGACCGCCTTTTTCTTTTTCTTTGTTGAAAATGAGACTATGGATCGCTTAAAACTCTTTTTTAATAACCCAAATCAAATGGGTCTCTACGGTCTGGTTTGTACTTCTTATATGTGGTTTTTCTTTGAACGCTATAAACAATATAAAAGCATTTTGACTTTTTTTCTTGCCGCTTGCGCCGCAGGTGTTGTTGTTATCTCATTTTCTAGGGCAGGAATTATTTCTGAATGGTTTTTAATTTTGCTACTCATTAGAAAAATGCCACTACTTTATATTCCCTATATAGGAGTTACTCTTGGCGCTATCTTTTTCATTAAAGAAATCCTGGAAGTCTTTGGCTCAATTTTTAACTTAAAGTATGGAAAGACTTTTGCTTTTCTTCATCAAGATAGAGCCATTTATGCAAAAGAAGATTGGTCAGTTTATAATAGGCTTTTAAAAGTTAGAGGATGGCCTCGTTTTTGGGAATATCCAAAATACTTAATTTTTGGGGCAGGCGAAGGAGCCTATTCTCGTTTTTATGGGCCTAAGGCCTTACCTGAAGAATATATAGAAGTTCACTCTTCATTTGGTCATTTTATTTACTCTTATGGGGTTATTGGGCTTGGGATTATTACCTATACCATTAGAAAATTTTTAAAAGGCAATTTTTCTACAATTTGTTTATATCTGGCACCACTTCTTATTTATCAAGCCTTTCATAATACATTGCGGGATACATTCGTTTTAATTTTCGCTACGATTGTAGCCACACTTGTTATAACAGAGAGCAAAGAGCGTGATTAAGTACGGTAAAAAATCAGCAGATATACTTGGGGTTAAACAAACCTTTTTTGAAGAAAACTCTCATCATTTAAATAAAAATCAAAGAATTCGTGATCTTTATATTGCTCAACCAGCTAGAGATAATTGCAAAAATTGTGAGACTCCTTTAGGTGAGGTTGATTTTACAACTCACAAAGTTCCCTTTTCCTACTGTCCAAAATGTGGACATTTAAATGGTCGTCACGAGGATACTAACGAGTTTTGTGCTAACGCTTATACCTCTGATGATGGTGCAGCCTACTCAGAAAATTATCAGTCTTCTGATATAAAAGCATTTGAAACAAGAGTTCAAAATATCTACACCCCAAAAGCTGAGTTTTTATTAGAAGCCTTAGGAGAAGGTCGTTTCAATTTTGCTGATTTTGGTGCTGGAACAGGTTATTTTGCTAAAGCTCTTTTAAGTCTTGGTCAAAATGTACAAGGCTTTGAAGTTTCAAAGGCTCAAGTGGATCTTGGTAATAAACTTATTGGCCAAGAAGTTTTAGTTCAACATGATCTAGAAAAAACTAAAGAAATTCTAAAAGAAACAAATGCTCAAGTTGTTAGTATGATTGGGGTTTTAGAACATCTTCAAAATCCAAGAGAATGCTTAAAATCTATTAGTGAAAACTCAAATATTGAGTATTTTTATCTAAGTGTTCCTTTAATGAGCTTTTGTGTTTATTTAGAACTTTTTTTCCCAGAAAATTTTAACCGCCAACTTGGCGGTACTCATACACATCTTTACACAGAGTCTTCTATTGATCATTTTTGCTCTGAGTTTGGGTTTGAGAAAAAAGCTCAATGGTGGTTTGGCACTGACTTTGTTGATTTATTTCGTCATGGACAAGTTGAACTTGGAAGGCTGGGTACAAGTGCTAAAGCTCAAGAAGAATTTTCAAAAATTCTTGCTCCACAAATTGATGATCTGCAGCTTAGTCTTGATAAAAAACATTTAAGCTCTGAAGTTCATATGCTCCTTGCCCGTAAAAACTAATAAAAGTAATATGGCTTCTATGGGCCAAATCTCTATGATTCAAGACATGCTTTCACACAATGCGGCGAATTCTCCCAATTCTCCTATGATTGTTGATGACAAGACAACTACGACTTATCTTGAAGTTGAAAAGCTAAGTAATGGGTTAGCAAAGTTACTTAAAGGATCTGGAGCTTGCCCAAAAGATAATATTGCTTTTTTTATGGATAAATCAGCCAACTCTTTTATCTCTATGTTTGGAATTTTAAAAGCAGACTGCACATATATTCCACTGGATTCTAAACTTCCTAAACCTCGGGCCCAATATATTCTAGAAGACTCTCAAGCAAAACTTATTCTTTGTGATTCTAAAAATTTAAAAACTGTTGAAGGCCTTGTTAAAGAAATGAACTCTAGTGCTCAAGTTGTTCTTATTGATAAGAAGCTTGCACCTTCAGATAAAGTTCAAGAATATCAAAATACTCCTAAAGACCTTGCTTATATTATCTATACCTCTGGCTCAACTGGAAAACCCAAAGGGGTTATGATTAAGCATGAAAACATTATTGATTATGCTAGCTGGACTGCAAATTACTTTAATGTGACACAAGCTGATCATATCTCAAGTCATGCGGGACTTCATTTTGATCTTTCTGTTTTTGATATATATACCGCGTTTATGGCCGGAGCTTCTTTGCATATCGTTCCACCTGCTGTTTCTATGTTTCCTATTAAGTTTATGGACTTTGTTGAAGATCATAAAATAACGATTTGGTGCTCAGTTCCTACATTTCTTACCTATATTGCTAAGTCTGGTGTTTTGAAACCAGAAAGACTTAAAAGCCTTAGAGTTGTGACTTTTTGTGGGGAAGTTATGCCCACAGTAACAGCAAATACCTGGAAAACTGTTTATCCAAATTTGAAATTCACTAATCAATACGGCCCAACGGAAACAACTTGTGCTAGCCTTTATTTTGATATTGAAAAGGCTCCACAAGATTTATCAACACCCGTTCCTATTGGAAAAGTTATCCCTGGAACAACGGCTATTTCTCTCACTGAAGGTGGGCAAGAAGCTAAAGAGGGTGAAATTGGAGAGCTTCATATTGGAGGAGCTGGTAACGGAGTTGGTTATTGGAGACAACCAGAAAAAACGAAGAGCGTTTTTATTCAAAGCCCAATTGACGGAGCTGATCTTTATGCCACAGGAGATTTAGTTAAAAAATCATCTGATGGAAACTACCATTTTGTAAGTCGAAAAGATGATCAGATAAAATTTATGGGTTACAGAATTGAGCTTGGTGAAATCGAGGTGGCCTTAAACTCATTAGATGCTATCAAAAGCTCTGCAGTTATTGCTATTTCTAATAAAAAAGTTGAAGGACATATGATTATTGGTTTTGTTGTTTTAAAACAAGAGATCCCAATTGCACAAATACAAAATGAACTTAAAAAATTGATACCTGTTTATATGGTTCCTAAAAAAATTGAAATCATGGATGATCTTCCAACAAATCCTAATGGAAAAATTGACCGTCTCAAGCTAAAGGAGATGGCCAATGGGAATTAGAAACCTTGCCTTTATTGGCTCAGGAAAATCCGTTATTGATTGTGTAAAAGTTGCTCTAGAGTCCAACTGCAATATTTTTGTTGTGATTGATGGAAAAAACAAGGCCATTGGCTCACAAACAGAAAAGTTTTTTAAAAAAGAAAATATTCAATGCCTAACAACTGAAAATATAAATTCAGCTGAGATCATCGAAACACTTAAAGAGTTTTCACCTGATTATATTTTTAGTGCAAATAATTTTCAGATTATAAGAGATGAGCTTTTAAAAGTTCCAAGTTATGGTTTTTTAAATTTTCACAATGCTCCCCTACCTAAATATGGAGGGCTTAATGCCTGTTCCTGGGCCATTGTTAATGGGGAAAAAGAGCATGGTATCACCTGGCATTTTGTCGATCTGGGAGTTGATACTGGTGATATTGTCGCTCAAAAAAAATTCCCAATTAAAGAAAATGAAACAGCGATTCAGCTCATTATGAGATGCATTGATGAGGGGGTGAATGTTTTTAGGGAACTTCTCCCCAAAATACTTTCAGATAATTTAGATAGATCTCCACAAGATTTTAAACAAAAAGTTTTTTACAAATCCAAAGAGCTTCCCAATGGTGGACTTGTTAATTTCAGCTGGAATTACAAGAAACTAGACTGCTTTCTAAGAGGGCTAAATTTTAATCCTTTTCCAACTCTTATGAGTTATCCCAAGGTTGTCTTTGGTGATCAGTTTTTTTATTTGGATTCTATTAGGCTCGTTGAGACTTTAACGCAGACCACAGCAGGTTTAGTTGTAGAATCTGGTGATAAATTGCTGGTTCAAGTGCAAGATGGCCTTATTGAGCTCTTAAAAGTTAGGGATGTTAATGGTAAAATTATTTCTGTTTCAAACTTAGTTGATCAGTACCAGATAGAAAAAGACACAAAACTTGGAGCCTAAGGTGAGCCAAATAGAATCAGAAATAATGTCAATGATTAAAGAGATGAAGCAACTTGAAGACCTTGACCCAAAAGATCTTTTAATCGACGAAGGTATTGTAGACTCCTTTGATATAATGAACCTTGTTAATCAAATGAATGATCAATTTTCTATTAATATTGACGGTGAAGACCTTACACCTGAAAACCTTGCCTCAGTTGAAACAATGACAAAGCTTGTTGAAAGATTAAAAGGCTAAAGTGGATAAGATTTTTTTTGAAACAAATAATGGCCCCCTAACCCAAGAAGATTTTCTAAATTCTCTAAAATTAAGTGGTATCAATTATGGCGATACTGTCATGGTGCATACCCAAGTTTTCACTATTGGAAAACTCGCCAAAGCTATTACTAAAGAAGAACTTACAAATATGTTGATCGACTCATTGCTTATGAGTGTAGGGCCAGAGGGAACTTTAATTTTTCCTACTTTTAACTTTGAATACTGTAAAACTTCCCATTTTGATTCTTATAAAACTCCATCAGCTATGGGGCTTTTATCAGAAGCTGCAAGGCTTAGGTCTGACTCAATAAGAACTGATCACCCAATCTACTCTGTTGCTATTATGGGAAGTGACGCAGAAAGGTTCCATGGAGCAAGTCTTAAGACATGCTTTGGAAAAGAGTCTTTATTTGCTCAATTACATGAAGAAAATGAAAAAACAGGAAAGGTTAAATTTTTAACTATTGGAATTGAATCTCCTCCTATCGCTCTTACCTACGTTCATCATCTAGAAGAGCTACAAAATGTCCCTTACCGCTATCATAAAGATTTTAGTGGAGTAGATTTTTTTGTGAGAGATGAAAAAGTTAAAGTCGTCTACGACGATGTCGCTTGTTGGAATCTTTGGAAAGAAAATAAAATTGAGAATTGTATAAATTTTGGTAACTCTATAATTTGCATGGTACCTGAAAAAGAGTTGTATGAGGTCACCATGAACAAAATTGAATCAGATCCAGAGTTTCTTTGTAAAGGTGGATATAAAGGGAGCCCTTCATGAAAACTATACTTATTACCTCTATGGGGGGAACTGGTAGTCGCAGTTTAGTAGAAACTATTCAAATGTTTGATAAAAACGGTGAGTATAAAATTATTGGTACTCATGCCATTCCTCTTGAACTCGTAAAATCAGATTTAGAAAATCTCTATCTTGTTCCAAAGGTTGCAGATCGTGATGCTTATATAAAGGCCCATCTAGATCTAATCGAAAAATTCAATGTGGATTTAATTATATGCAATAGTGATAAAGAAGTGGCTGCAATGGCACCTTATCTCGATAAACTTAGCTGTGCTCACTTAATCCCTGATCCAAAAATTGTAGACACAGTTCAAGATAAATTTGCTCTGCATGCTATTTTAAAGAAACATGGTTGTAATATTATTCCCAATATTGAAATTGGTACACGAGCAGGTATTAAAGATGCTGTTGCCAAACTTCCTAAAGCTGAAAAGTTTTGGATGCGCCAAAAAGGCGGATCAGGATCACTCGGAGCGACTTGGTTGAAAACAGCTGAGCAGGCCGAAAAATGGGCAGACCTTTGGCATGAACTTAGAGGCCTTAAGTATGAAGACTTTGTTCTTTCACCTTTTCTACCTGGAAGAGACTTCTGTGTGTCTGTTATATTTCAAGATGGAGATTTTTGTATTGGAAAAGGTTATGAACGACTCAGCTACCTAGTAGGAGATATTACATTAAGTGGCATGGGCTCTACTCCAAGTAATGGAAAGACCGTTGATAATAATGAACCTATTGATATTTCGATTAAAGCAGTAAGAGCAGTTTGTGATGAGTTTAAAGTAAGGCCCCACGGACTTTACCAACTTGATCTTAAATGTGACGAAGATGGCAAGCCTTATGTAACTGAAATTAATATCGGACGTTTTCCAATGACAAATCCGCATTTTGATCGCGTTGGTAAACATGTTCTTTTAGAACAATATATTAAAATGGCACTTGATAAATCTTATAAGCTTCCAAGAGATACTTATGATTTGGACCCAGGAGTTTATATTTTGAGAAGCGTTGATTTTCCCATTGTATTTGCAAGAGAGGAAAAAGTGCAAGGACTTCCAAAGGCCTAATGAAAACTCATGTTCTAATAGAATCACTTTCAGGATTTAATAAAGCACTCCAGTCTGGAGCAAGCCGATCTGACAGGTTTTATACAAGCTCACCCAGCGTTTATGAAAATCTAATACGAGCAGAGATTGATGTAAGATGGTTAGAAAATAATCTTGACTCTGATGACGGAAATAAAATTGGCCAGGCTTCACTAGAGATTATAAGAAATCTCAAATCAGAAATTGAAGCCCTTGCTCAAAAAATTGATGCGCCAGAAATTTATAAATTTATGGCCATTGAGGCCCAAAGATTCCTCGCAACTTTTATTTTCAAACAATATATCTTTCACCTTTGGGAACAAAATACGAGAGGTGACAAAAGAATGGTTCTTGGACTTCCAGAACTAACACCGGTAAATGGACCTCATTTTACCTTTGATACGTTTGATACTATGTATACTTTTATTGCCTCAAAAGAGAATTGCGAAAATCTTGAAATTATAGGTGTCCATAAAGGTAATATTAAAGAGCTCTACTCAGCTAATGATACAGTAACCTGGCAAGGTAGACTTCTTTCACTTTGTGATTTTTCATTATCACAAATATTTTTTAGAATTTTAAAGTTTGTATTCAAGGGGCGCAAAGTACAATTAGGCTCAGGCCCTCTTGTTAGAATTCTTAAAGAAAATGAACTGATAAGAGAAATGGTACCTCCTCTTTTATTTAAAGGAGCAGGTCTCTCATTTATTGATCCTCTTAAAACAACTAAACCTGAAGAACTTTCTCTTGGAAGTATTAACCTAGAAACAATTGGTCTTACACTGCATAAGCACGATATTCGAGTTAATATTGCTTTAACGACTGAGGTTTTCAGAAAACGTTTTGAATTTGTGACCCGCTATTGGCGCCCTTTTATGGATGCTGCTCATAAAAGAGTTAATCAATACTTAAATGAAAGCGAAAAACAAGTCATCGTCTCAAATACTATTGGTGGTCTTTCATCGGCATCACTTACCATTGCAGCTCAGAAAAAAAACATTCCTGTTCTTATTGCTGAGCATGGGGTTTCCTCAGGACTTTCAGAGTTTCATAAGGCCATTTTGGACTTAAGTGAAGTTAGCCTCTGTGATAAATATCTGACTTGTTCACAAAATGCAGCCAAGTTTCATGACACAGAAGTTAGCCTTAGAGGAAAATCTATTGTGGTAGGTCTTGCTAAACAAATAAGAACAACACCTTTGAAAAGCCTGCAACGACTCTTAGTAAGATCTGAGCTTAAAGCAAAGTCTAGTGACCGTGTTGTTATGTATCTTTCCAGGGCTATTCAAAATAATATGAGATTTCTTCCTCACTCTCCTGAAAACAATCAAGTTCATGAATTTGAAAAATCTATTATTACTAAAATCCTTCCCCATCTTAGAGGAATTCCGGTTGCAAAGTTTTATGACAATAGACGAGTTTTAGATCCACACCCTTTTGTTGGAAAATACAGGGCCAAAGCTCCCGTTGTTACCATTCAAGAAGGTGATTTTAGATTTTTAAGATCTGGAGCTGATATTATAATGATGAATTCTCCTATGAGCACCATAGGCTGGGCCATGGGCTCAGGAAAGCCAATTGTATATATTGAACAACCCGGAATTAAACTTCTTCCCCATATCAAAGAACGATTTCAAGAATCATTTTTCTACTTTGATGCAAATAAAGATGACTGGGAAAAAGAGATTGTGAGTTTTCTTAGTCAGCCCGATGAAGATATTTATAAGCTCTGGAAGTCAAAGAAAAAACAAAGAAGTGAATTCATGAAAGAATGCGCTTTTGGTCCTAAAAAAGCAGGGAAAAACTCAGCTGATTTCATTGTGAGTTTATAAACTCAAGCACGCCTTCTTCATGAAGTTTATCTAAAACAGGCTTCATCTCTTTAGCTGATTTGTTAATTTTAAGACAAATCTCATAAAAGCTTTTAGATCCGTCTGAATAAGCAATTAAATTCATCATATCGTTTACATAACTTGGAGAAATTTTTGCTCCCAGAGTTGGGTATAAACCACGTTTTCCCATTTGAGGCTCACACATAACAGAAACCTTAGGATAAATCATTTCATCAAACATTGGTGACTCAAGTTTTTCTATAGTTTTTTGGGCCAAATTAAATCCACCTGCCAAACCCTTAGGTGTTACTACATTTTCAAGGTCATCTTTAGAGGTATGATATTCAGGATAATCCACATAACGAGATCTCATAAGACTTGCTATAGGAAGATCAACTCCTGGAGCGCAATACTGTCTTTCATCTGAGCCCCGTTCTAAAAAGCTAAAACGCTTAAAGTTAGGATCAATTTCAAAAACTGCTTCAAGAGCTGCAAAATCAGCAATAGTATTTTCAGCTCTACTTGTTAGAACTGAGTAATGCCTTTCATCCCCAATGCAAGTGAGAACAAAACCAGCTTTAGTATAAGTTTTTAAATGGTCTATATTTTTTGAAAGATAAGTAATAGATCCAATAGTTTCAGGAACAAAAACAATCCTATATGTGTACTTTCTTTTTGAAAGTGAATTTAGCCAATGAGCAATAAAACTAGTAACTACAGGGCCAGAGGTTTCGTTATTCGCTAAACTTGGATGACAAATATAGGTTGAAAGTAAAACTTCATCAGAGGACTCACCAGGAATAACTAATTCACCATAAGTTAAATTTCCTTGCTCGTTAAACTCTGAATCAATAACAACTTCATACTCTCCGTCTGGTAGACTCTGTAATTCATGGTCCGTTAGGCAAAAACCCCATCTTCTAGCGTAATAAGATGTCACATAGGGAATGGCATGAGGGTTTCCCGGTAAACTATAGAGATGTTCTTTGAGTTCACTTAAGTTCATTTTTCGATTAATTGGCTCTGAGTAACTCACCACATGAAGATTGCTATCTTTAAAAGAAAGTCGCTTTTTGCCATTGGGGTCAATAATATAAGCATCTGCAATATTCCACTCAGGAGGAACAGTCCAATCAAAGGCCTTTGTTCCAGATGAAACCTTTTTGATTGCAAGCTCTGGTAAAACTTCTTGGATAAGTTCCAAAGTTTTTTCAACTCCACGGCCAGTAATGCTTCTGTGAATGGGGAAAATTTTTTGAGCAAATTGGTGGAGTTCTTCTCCAGTATAGTTTAATTGCAAATTAGGCCCTAAATGATTGGTTAAAGTCTAAATATAAACGTGGGTCACTCCCTTGGCAATGACAGCACAATGGGGCTGATATAAGATGGAAGCCTATGTTTACTGCTATTATTCAAGCAAGATTTAGCTCTAGTCGCCTGCCAGGAAAAGTCTTAAAGACTCTACGCGGCAAGTCTATGCTAGAATTTGAACTTAATCGTTTAAAAAAATCGAAAAAAATTACAAACCTCATTGTGGCAACGAGTACTGATGAGTCTGACGATGCAGTAGAGGCCCTCGCAATAAAGTTAAGACTTAAATGTTTTAGGGGATCACTTTTAGATGTGTTGGATCGCTTCTATGGGGCATCACAGCTTACAACTGATCCAAATATTATAAGACTCACTGGTGACTGCCCTTTTCACGACCCTGAATTAATTGATGCTGCTCTTGAATATTTTGAAAGTACTGGATTAGATTTTTTAACTAATACTGTAGAACCTAAATTTCCAGATGGTTTTGATTTTTGGGTTTTTAAAAGAGAGTTATTAGAAGAGGCTTGGGCAAAAGCTACAAAATTTTCTGATAGAGAGCATGTGACAACCTATATGATCAATAATCGTGACTCTTTTAATTTTTCTAACTATAGCGCTCAAAAAGACTATTCTCATTTGAGGTTAACAGTAGATGAAGCAAAGGATTTTGAACTCATTTCTAAAATTGCGGAATATTTTAACAATGATGATTTTAATTATAATGAGATCATCGATTTTCTTGAAAAAAATCCTGAGCTTGCCAAGAGCAATACTCAGTTTAAAAGGGATGAAGGTTTGGATAAATCAATTCAAAAAGATTCAAACAATCTTGACTACACTATAACAAAAAGTCTTGAAGCTTGTGAAAAGGCCAAGAAACTAATTTCTGGTCGCACAGGACTTCTTTCAAAAAGACCTGATATGTTTAGCGAAGGAGCTTGGCCTGGTTATTTTTCTAAGGCGCAAGGAGCTTTTGTTTGGGACCTAGATGATAATCGCTATATTGATATGAGTATTGGCGGAATTGGAGCAACAGTTCTAGGTTACGCACATCCAGAAGTTGATCAAGCTGTTAAAAAATCTATCGCAAATGGAGTTGCCAGTTCTTTAAATTGTATTGAAGAACTAGAGCTTGCTGAAAAATTAATTTCTCACCATCCATGGGCCAATAAAGCTCGCTTCACTCGCTCCGGTGGTGAAGCTATGACTGTGGCAACTCGAGTTGCTAGAGCTTATTCCAACAAAGAAAAGATTGCTTTTTGTGGCTACCATGGCTGGCATGATTGGTACCTTGCAGCCAATCTTACGAAAGACTCTTTGGGAGGCCACCTTCTTCCTGGTCTTGAACCACTTGGAGTACCAGAAAGCTTAAAAGGAACTGCTATTCCTTTTGGTTATAATAATTTTACTGAGCTTTTAGATATAATTTCTAAAAATGAAATCGGTGCCATTATTATGGAACCGATAAGAAATATTGAGCCTGAAAATAATTTTTTAGAAAATGTTCGAAAACTGGCCACTGACAAAAATATACCTCTCATTTTTGATGAAATTTCTGCAGGCTATCGGATTAGAACCGGAGGAGCTCATTTAAGTTTTAATGTCATTCCTGATATTGCTGTTTTTTCAAAAGCAATTGGCAATGGCTATCCTATCGGTGCAGTGATTGGAAAGAGTGATTTCATGAACCCAAGTGAGAATAGTTTTATAAGTTCAACTTGTTGGACTGAAAGAGTTGGCCCCACAGCTGCTCTTGCTACAATAAACTTTTTTGAAAAAAACAATGTCGGAGAAAGACTTGTTCTTTCAGGTGAAGCTATTCAGCTAGTTTGGAAAGAGCTCGCTCAGAAGCATGACCTAAGTATTCATATTGGAGGCTTAGCACCTCTTTCTCATTTTGCCTTCGATCATCAAGAGCATTTAAGTCTTAAAGCTCTCTATATACAATTTATGCAAGAGCAAGGATTTCTTGCATCTAATATTTTTTATGCAATGGACTCTCATCTTCCATGGCATATAGAAGCCTATAAAGAGGCCACTGATCTCTCTTTTGAAAAAATTAAAGAAATTATAAATCAGAATAAAATCAATGAATCACTAAAAGGAAAACCAGCGAATGCTGGGTTTAAAAGATTAACATGAATCGTGTTTTAGTATTAGGTGCATCTGGCCTTGTAGGACAAAACCTTTGTCATTATTTAAAAAAATCAGAATATGAAATTCTTACTCATAGTTTTTCAAAAGATGGTTTTGATTATAAATTTGATACCTCAGATAAATCACAACTAGAAAAAATGATCTTAGAGGCTAGACCTGATATTATTATTAATCTAGTTGCTCTTGCCAATGTGGATGCCTGTGAAGAAAGCCCCACCGAAGCGTTTAGACTTAATGTGAAAACATGTGAGAACTTAAGTACTATAAATTCTCATATTATTCACATCTCAACTGACCAAGTTTATGACGGTAATGGTACAGAGTTAAATAAAGAAGAAGATGTCACTCTCTCAAACTATTACGCTTTTTCTAAATATATGGGAGAGCTTGTGCTCAGTAATGCAGGAGCATTATGCTTAAGATGCAATTTTTTTGGTCCAGCAATGGATGAGGCTAAAAAAGGCCTTTCAGATTGGCTCTTTGATAATTTCAAATCAAATACCGAAATTACACTTTTTCCAGATGTTTACTTCTCTCCTCTTTGCTTTGAGACTTTTTCAGAAATAATTTTGAGACTTATCCCCAATTTTAAACCAGGGGTTTATAACCTTGGCTCTCTTGAAGGTCTCAGTAAAAAAGATTTTGCACTTGAATTTGCAAAAGTTTTAGAGTTTTCGCCTAAGTATATAAGTAAAAGTGTAAAGGACTCACACCTTAAAACCTATAGGCCTTCAAATATGCTTATGGACTCCACAAAATTTCAACAAACATTTAAATATAAACTACCCACTTTGAGAGAAGAGATAAAAAAAATGAGAGGTTATTATGAAGGTAAATAGCGAGTTTGAGATCCAAGGCCGAAAAATTGGTAGCAAACACCCTACATATTTTATAGCAGATGTAGCTGCGAACCATGATGGAGATCTAGAAAGAGCTAAAGAGTTAATTTATCTCTGCGCAGAAGCAGGTGCTGATGCAGCTAAGTTCCAGCATTTTACTGCTGATACCATTGTATCTGACCAGGGTTTTAAAAACCTTGGAGGACAACAGTCTCACCAGGCAAAATGGGACAAGTCAGTATTTGAAGTTTATAAAGATGCATCTCTTGATCGCTCGTGGACACCAATCCTAAAAGAAACTTGTGATAAAGCAGGAATTCATTTTTTTACATCACCTTATTCATTTGAGCTAGTAGATGAAGTTGATCCTTTTATACCTGCTTTTAAAGTTGGTTCTGGGGATGTGACATGGCCTGAAATTATTCAATATATGGCAAAAAAGAATAAACCAGTTCTTATTGCATGTGGAGCTTCCACTTTAGCAGAGGCTGAAGTTGCCGTTCAAGCAGCAGCAGAGATAAACCCCAATATTGCACTTATGCAATGTAATACAAACTACACTGCTTCGTTAGAAAATTTTAAATATATAAATTTAAATGTTTTAAAAACATTCAGAGAAAAATTTCCTGATCTTGTTTTAGGTCTTAGTGATCATACTCCAGGACATGCAACGGTTCTTGGATCCATTGCTCTTGGTGCATGTGTTGTTGAAAAACATTTTACTGATAGCAATGACAGAGTTGGCCCTGACCATCTTTTTTCCATGAATCCTCAATCATGGAAGGAAATGGTTGATCGCTCAAGAGAGCTAGAGTTTGCTATGGGTGACGGAGTAAAAGTTGTTGAAGACAATGAAAAAGAAACAGTTTGTTTACAAAGAAGATCAATCCGTTTGAAAAAAGATATTAGTTCCGGAACAACTCTTTCAAGAGAGGACCTTGAGGTATTAAGGCCTTGCCCAGAAGGAGCACTTCCTCCCTATGAGCTCAATAAAGTTCTAGGAAAAACATTAAAAACAGACTTAAAGCAAGGAGACCATCTAACTTGGATACATCTTCAATAGCCCTTGTTATTCCTGCTTATAACGAAGCTAAAACTATTGCATCTGTAGTCGAATCCACTCGCAATCTTGTTCAATTTGTTATTGTTGTAAATGATAACTCTAGTGATCAAACAAAAGAATTTGCTGAGTCCTCAGGGGCAATTGTTGTGAGTAACTCCAAAAATCTAGGCTATGAAGGAGCTATAGAGGCAGGCTTTTTTAAAGCAGTAGAGCTTGGTGCCCAAACAATCATCACTTTTGATGCAGATGGACAACATAAGGCAAGCTGCCTAAGTAAAATGATTGAAGCCTCAAAACAATACCCATTGGTTATCGGGATCCGCCCAACTACGGCCAGGCTAGCAGAGTCTCTTTGGGGAAAATACTTTAAGGCAAGATTTGGAGTTGAGGATATCCTGTGTGGCATGAAGGCCTATAGATCATCGATATTTAAGGAGTATGGAAAGTTTGACCAGGAGCAATTAGTAGGAACAGAGCTCGCTTTTTCTGCCCTTAAATCTGGAACTCAGTTCACACAAATCCCTATTGAGATTGATCATAGAGAAGAAGAGGATACTCCTCGTTACGGAGGTGTTATAAAGGCCAATATGAAAATGCTAAAAGCATTTTGCAGGCTCTTAAAATTAGATATAATGCCAAAGCCTTAAACTAGGATTAGGAAAGATAATGCACAATAGAAAATCTGTTTTTATTACTGGTGGAACTGGATCTTTTGGAAAGAAATTTCTTGAGATGGTTCTTGAAAAATACCCAAATTTAGAACGAGTTGTTATTTATTCTCGTGATGAACTAAAGCAATTTGAAATGTTAAGCCTGCCCTTTATTCAAAAATATAAAGATAAGATTCGTTTTCTCATTGGTGATGTAAGAGATACTGCAAGGCTTACTCGTGCAGTAGAAGGCTGTGAGGTCATTATTCACGCTGCCGCACTTAAGCAAGTTCCAACTGCTGAATACAATCCGATGGAGTGTATCAAAACCAATGTTCTTGGTGCCTATAGTGTTATCGAAGCAGCCATGGCCCAAGGAGTGAAAGATGTTATTGCACTTTCCACTGATAAAGCTGCCGCTCCTATTAATCTTTATGGAGCAACAAAACTTTGCTCTGATAAACTTTTTGTAGCAGCCAATAATATGAGAGGCAAACGAGATGTGAAATTTTCTGTTGTTCGCTACGGGAATGTTTTAGGTTCACGAGGATCTGTCATTCCATTTTTTCTCAAGAAAAAAAATGAAAAGACTCTACCAATTACTCATAAAGATATGACCCGCTTTAGTATTAGTCTTGAAGACGGAGTCAACTTTGTTCTTCAGGCCATCGAGTCTCATTGGGGTGGAGAAATTTATATTCCAAAGATTCCTTCATATAAAATTCTTGATGTTGCTAAGGCCGTTAATCCAAACTGCGAGTATGAAGATATTGGAGTTCGTCCTGGTGAAAAATTACACGAAGAAATGATTACTGAAATGGATTCACTTAATACTGTTGAGTTTAACAATCATTATGTAATTCTACCATCAACACCTATGTGGAATGTTAATGACTATATCGACAAAAATGATGGGAAAAAAGTTGAACTAGGCTTTAAATATAACTCTGGAACAAACCCTGAATTTTTAAACATTGAACAAATTAGAGATGAGATAAGAACTCACGTGGATCCGAGTTTTAATGTCTAAGCTGATCCTTGGTACTGTCCAACTTGGTAAAGAGTACGGCATTAACTCTTCTAGCAAGCCTTCTTTTAATCAGGCCTTAGAAATTCTTCAATACGCTCGTGAAAATGGTATTCAAACTCTTGATACGGCCATGAATTATGGGGATGCCCATAAAATTATTGCTGAATTTAATCGTTCTAATAAACCATTTAGTATTATTACCAAAACTCAAGATAGCCGTTTTCATATTAACTCTCTTTTAGAAGAGCTTAATATAAAAAGACTTAAAGCTCTTTTACTTCATGATGCCAAAGATTTTTTAAAATTTGGAGTTCCTTCAAATGCATTAGAGGCTAAAGAGCAAGATAAAGCTGAATTTCTTGGAGTTTCCGTTTATACAAATAAAGAATTCAAAGCTGCCATTAATCATAGTGCAATTGACTTGATTCAATTACCCTTTAATCTTTTGGACAATTGGTTTTTAAGAGGTGAACTTATACAGGCTGCGAAAGAAAAAGGTAAAATCATTCATACTCGTTCTACTTATTTGCAAGGATTATTTTTCAAAGAGGTCCTACCTGACAACCTCATACCCTTGAAGCCCTACTTAGATGAAATTAAAAATCATTCCAAACATCTTCAATCATTGGCCTTAAACTATCCTCTTTCAATCCCTGAAATTGACGGGGTTCTTATAGGGGTTGATAGCTTAGAGCAATTGAAAGAAAATTTAGAAAGCCCTTCTGGCCCAACTTCTTTTCCTAAAATTGAAATAGCTCAAGATCATATCTCTCTTCTCAATCCTGTAAACTGGTAACACTTACAAATAAACTAATCTCTATTCTGAAAAGTCTATCCAATGAGTAACAGGCCCTTTGCTACTTAAAGCTTGATTTCTTTGCTTAGTATAGGAATAACCAAAAAGAGACTTTACTGCGAGCTCAGCATTAATATATTCAAGAAAACCATTCAATGTATCACCATATGGAATAATGACTTCTTCGGCTAGAGAACTGGCAATTTGCAAAGGGTGAGTGAGTTTATAAAAAGCATGATTATCAATAGTTTCATAACTCTTTAGTATCGGCTGATACAGGTGAAAAGGTAGTACTTTTGTATTACTTTTATAGGTGTATAATCTTCTAACGTATTGATAATAGGCAAAGAGAAATAGGTGCAAATCTCCGTAAATGCCTGTAACTAGTAGGAATGAGGGGTTTGAGGTATATTTAAGCCCATAAAATTAATACGCTAAAAGCGTTTGAAACAGAGATGATTATGAATACAACACCTAAATTACTTGGAATTGCTGGAAGTCTTAGGAATGCTCGTTGGGGAGCAGGTAATAAAGAACTTATTGAAAAAATTAAAACAATTCAAACGAAAGAAGAACTGTTTAGCTTTTTAAAAGTTGAATCTGAACTTCACTTAGATAATTTTTTAAAGGCCGGTCGAACTGATGGCAAAGACTTTGAAGAAATTTATAAAAATTTGAAAAAGAACGCCGGAAATAAAGGCCTTAGTAATTCTGAAACTGCTCTGGCTGCAGGTCTATGGTCAGCCTATCAATATGGAACTGAAATCGACCACCTTTCTCTTTCTGAATATTTTGATCCGTTTGGAAAATGTAAAAAACCGGATGAGCTAAAAAAGATCTTATTAAATGCAGATGGCTACTTAATTTCAGGTCCTGTTTATTTTGGTGACCGAGGATCTCTTACTCAAAACCTAATTGATTTTATTCGTTCAGATAGAGATCTCAAAGAAGGTATTAAAGGTAAAACTTATGCAGGCCTTGCAGTAGGAGCCAAAAGAAATGGCGGGCAAGAGACTACATTAATCTACCAACTTCTAGATTTTGTGGGCCTAGGTCTACTTGGTCTTGGAAATGATAGTGACACCACCTCTCAGTACGGAGGAACAGGACATGCCGGCGATGTAGGAACAATGCATGCGGATACTTATGGTCTTGATACTTCAATGGGTACAGGTCGTCGAATAGGATCAGTTCTTAAAAAGCTTTCTCGCAAGGGTGAACTCAAGGGCAAACTTAATGTATTAGCCCTTGTGCTACAAGACTCTAATAATATTGCTGAAGAAAACTTGTCGAGTCTTTTAAAGCAACATCAAGACAATGTGAATTTTACGATAATTAATCTTACAAAAAAGACTGTTCAACATTGTATCGCCTGTGACCTCTGCCCAACTCATATTGATGTAGATAATGTGTACCGTTGTATTATTAAAGGAAAAGCTGACAGCCTAAAAGATCTTCATACTGATCTTTTAAATTATGACGCTATTATTCCTGTTGTGGCCAATACAGTTGAAGCAACAAATGTTGTCACAAATTATCAAAACTTCATTGAAAGAACTCGTTATCTTCGCCGTGGAGATTATGTTTTTTCAAATCTTATCGTAGCACCATTTATTTTAGAGGAAGTTGGAAGCACTCAATATATGGGCGCAAGATTATTCACATCCATGATACGCCACCATACAATCATGACTAAGCCAATTATTACCTACCTTAACGAGGGCAAAGTTCTTAATAGTGATTTAGTTTTTAAAGATATGGAAAATTTTATTAAACAAGCAACAAGAACAACTATTGCGCGTGTTATGTCCGCTGGTCAAGAAGATGAAATTAAATATCGCCCAATTGGATATATCCTTAGTGCTGATAAAGATGCTGAAGATGAAAGACTTCAAAAGCGCTCTCAAGCAGTTAAAGATAGAAATGACCGCTTGATTGCTGAAAAAGAAAAACGTATTCAAGAACAGTGAAACTAGAGTATTACAAAAAGCACTTTGATTTAGCATCTCCTTATAAACTTTCATTTAAGACATTAGATTCTTTTATCTCTCATATTATTTTCGTTGAATCAGATGGAAGAAGTGGCGCTGGTGAAGCTGTCGCTTTGTTTGGCTATAATAATGAAACAGATCGAAGTATTGAAAAAGCCATAAGAAGGATCATTAAGGGAACTTCTCTTGATGAAATCAGATCACTCGCCATGGCCGAATCAGAAGATAATCCTTTTGCAGCCTCTGCCGTTTTAACGGCCATAGATACGTTAAGCTTTAATACTCAATCGAATAAAGAAAAAATATCTGTACACTCACCGATTGCAACGGACAAGGTTGCAGAGCTTTCAGGACATAAGTATTTTAAAATTAAAACTGGAGCAAATTTTGATCAAGATATTGAAAATCTCCCAGAAATTCTAAAACAACCTTTTAAATTCACTCTTGATGCTAATAAGGCCTATCGTTTTGAGCAGGCTCTTAAAATTGTAAACATTTTAAAAGAGTTTGATGATAAATACCTTTGGCTAGAACAACCCTGTGGAGCATATTCTTGGAACGATCACAAAAGACTTATCGAACAAACAGGGGCACGTATTATGCTTGATGAGTCTATCTATAGCCTAAGTGATTTAAACAGAGCTAAAGAAATTGGTGCCTATGGTGTTAAACTTAAACTTTTTAAGCACGCTGGTCTGTATGGGACATTAGAACTTGCTAAAAAATCAAAAGAGCTAGGTTTAGTATGTACTTTGGGAAATGGTGTCTCTGGACCTATCGGCAATTACCTTGAAACTCTTTTGTTTGAACAAAATTCTGATTTATTCACCCTCCCCTTTGAGTCCAATGGCTTTTCTAAAATTAAAGATCAATCATCTTTTCCTATTAAAGAAGAAAATGGCTCTGTTTTTATCACCAGTGAATTCAATTTTTCTTTTTTGAAAAACTCATAATAAACAATTACTGCTAAAAGACTATTTTTAGATATTTCATTAAGCTCTTTCTATCAAGGAGCCTTTATGAAAAATCTAACAATTATTTTCTCCCTTTTTCTTATGCTTTCCTGTGGCAAGAAAAGTTTAAATGAACCTGAAGAAAAAACAGATATAAAAGCGAATGAGGGTATCTCTCATGTTATTGAGACAAAACAACTTGTTCATTTTAAAGGTGATCAAAAAATAATCTCTATTTCTCATACAAAAGGTGAAAAACTAATCAGCGAAATGAAAACAGCTTTTTTCCTTAAATCTAAAGGTGAAAATTTTAAAACCCCAAGCGCTCATCACGACACTATTGACCCTTACAAAATGCCTCGTTATTTTGATTATATTGGTGTTCAGCCTATTCAATTAAAAAATCACGAGAATAAATACGGCCCTTACTTAAAAGAAAAAACTTATATACATCTTTTAGACAATAATAAATTAATGACTTATTCATTTTCCTCCAGTACTACGCTAAAAAATTTCTCTCAACGTTTAAAATTAGATCTCTCTGATTGGGATGTACTTTCAAATTTGCATGAAATGAGTTTTTTATCTCTTGGCTCAAGAGTTTTTCTAGTAAAAAAAGATCTCAAAACAAACCTTGATGAAATTGCCTATGACTTTAGATTTACAGAAACAGTATCATTCAATCTCAATTACTATCTGACCAATAAATCCTATGCCCTTTTTAAGCATTATCTAGATGACAGTGGCAAATATAGAAAAATTACTGAAAAAAACCTTCGTGAATACTTAGAGAGCACCTATATTGAAACGATTCATCGAGATATTCTTTTTAATGATATTTTAGACTATAAAAAAGCAGTCAGCCTAGGTGAGTATTTTATAGTACCTGTCCATCTTCCTTATGATCAAATCCTGGGACTGCATTTTGAAAAAAAATCTACTTATAATCTTTTTCTTACTTGGCTTTTCTAGAATCAAACCAATCTTTTTTTGTAAGTTCCCAAACTTCATGTTCATTGAGGTTTGGGTCTACAAAATTAAATGGCTCAATATAAAGAAATTTTGCACCATTTTTTTCTTTAATTCGACGAGACTTGATATTTCCAAGGGCGTTACAAAGGTAAAGCTTATCAAAACCGAGCTCGTTAAATGCATAATCATTAAGACAACTCACTGCCTCAGTCATTATTCCACTCCCCCAGTGCGCCTCTGATAACCAAAAACCTCTATTTTCTTTTTCATCCGTATTGAAATACTCAACAGCACCAATAAGCTCGCCGGGGTTAGATTTTAAAAAGATGCCCCAAAGCCAGCGAGTTTTACCTAGCTCAGGCATAATCAAATTCTCAAGAAAGTCTTTGATTCCATCTTCAGGATAAGGCCATGGAACTCTATGAGATAGATGACGAATAACCTCATAATTAACAAAATGCTTTTTATAGGCCCACTCGTCACGCTCAAGAGTTGGCATTTTAAGGACTAGTCTCTGTGTTTTGAATTCTGGAATCATCAAGTTCTCTGTATCTATAATCCAAAGGCTAAAATTAATATCAATTGCCCAATCTAGCAAGCAAACTTATATTGATTTTAACGCAGATCTTAATTTGAAAGGGTGGACGTACCTTTTGAGAGTTGGTACTTCATAATAATGAAGAAAAAAGCGTTAATCACTGGAATTACTGGGCAAGATGGATCTTATCTTGCAGAACTTTTACTTGATAAAGGCTATGAGGTACACGGCATTAAAAGACGTTCCTCCTCCTTTAATACACATAGAGTAGACCATCTTTATATTGATCCACATAAAGCTACAAATTTCTTTCTTCACTATGGAGATCTTGCAGACTCAACAAACCTAATACGATTAGTTCAAGAAATTAAGCCTGATGAAATTTATAACCTCGGGGCCATGAGCCATGTAAAAGTTTCTTTTGACTCACCTGAGTATACTGCCAACGTAGACGCTGTTGGAACATTAAGATTACTAGAGGCCATTCGTATTTGCGGCCTTGAAGCTAAAACAAAATTCTATCAAGCCTCTACTTCTGAACTTTATGGACTCGTTCAAGAGACTCCACAAAGAGAAACAACTCCTTTTTATCCAAGAAGCCCCTACGCTGTTGCAAAAATGTATGCCTATTGGATCACTGTAAATTACCGTGAGGCCTATAATATGTTTGCCAGTAACGGCATCCTTTTTAATCATGAATCTCCTCGTCGTGGTGAAACTTTTGTAACGAGAAAAATCACAAGGGCTGTGGCCAGTATTTCAAAAGGTTGGCAAGAATGCCTATACCTTGGAAATATTGATGCAAAAAGAGACTGGGGTTATGCAAAAGAATACGCTGAAGGCATGTGGATGATGCTTCAAGCTGACAAGCCTGGTGATTATGTATTGGCCACTGGAAGAACAGCATCCGTTAGAGAATTTGTTGAACTTTGCTTTTCATATGTAGATGTTGATATCAAGTGGAAAGGACAAACTGGATCAATTGATGAAGTTGGCTATTGTGCTAAGACAGGAAAAGAACTTGTTAAAGTGGACCCTAAATATTTTAGACCAACCGAGGTTGATCTTTTAATTGGTGACGCCTCTAAAGTTGAAAAAGAGTTAGGCTGGAAAGCAGAAACCACTCTTGAACAACTTGCCAGTATTATGATGGAAGCAGACCTTGAGGAAAGAAGACGTGACTAATAAAAGAGCGCTTGTTCTTGGCTCAACTGGCCTTGTGGGCTCAGCTATAGTTAGAAACCTTCAATCAAAAAACTACTCACATATATTAAGTCCTAAGAGTTCAGAGCTTAGCCTTCTAAACCAAGCTGATGTTAATCAATATTTTAAAAATGAAAAACCTGAATATGTGTTTATGGCCGCAGCCAAAGTTGGTGGAATCCATGCCAATAATACTTACAGAGCGGACTTTATTTTAAATAATCTCTTAATGCAGTCACATGTCTTTGATGCAGCTTTAAATTATAATGTTGAAAAATTTCTTTTTTTAGGAAGTTCTTGTATCTATCCAAAGCATTGCGGCCAGCCCATGAAAGAAGAATACTTACTAGAGTCTCCACTAGAGCCTACGAATGAGCCTTACGCTATCGCTAAAATTGCAGGATTAAAAACCGCTGAAAATATTAGAAGGCAATATGGGAAAATGTTTTTCTCTGCTATGCCAACAAACCTTTATGGCGTAAATGATAATTTTCACCCGGAAAACTCTCATGTGATTCCAGCATTGATTCAAAGAATGGAAAAGACTATTCAAAACAAAGAAAAAAGCTTTGAGGTGTGGGGAACAGGAAATCCAAAAAGAGAGTTTCTCTATGTAGATGATCTTGCTGATGCTTGCTCATTTCTTATAGAATCTGATGCCGATCTTCCTTATCATATTAATGTAGGAACAGGGTCTGATGTATCAATTAAAGAACTTGCTCTTCTTATAGGAAAGCTTATGGGCTTTGAGGGTGAATTTCATTTTAATACGGATTATCCAGATGGAACCCCTAGAAAGCTTTTAGATGTCAGTAAGCTGCATAGTCTTGGATGGAAGCATTCCTATAATCTTAAAGAAGGACTAATAAAGACAATCGACTTTTATAGAAACTCAAAAGACATTCGCGCTTATTAATTTATAAGTCTTGCCTGATGACCGACCTTACAGCCTTGAACAAAACCTCGCTTTAAATTCTGTGGAAATGCATAGAATCTTAGAAACCTAAAATTATTTGTTAAGGCTTCATACGTACCCGTCAATGTATAAGGGTTATTAGTATGAACACGCTTCAATAATTCACTCTGGTTTCCTGTGCTTGATAAATTGATGATATGCTCATGTGTCGTAGTTTTGCCAGTAGAGTAATATCCCTTATCATAACCAACATGAAGATTTGCCTCTGGAAAATTAAAAAAGACAATAGCTTCTTCACCCTCATTGCAAGTAGGAGCAGTGATTGCATACTTTTTACTTACGGGACCTAAAACACCATAGAGAAAAATTAAGCCTACAATCGATGCTGTGACAAGGCCTGGAGTAACTAAACTCAAATCATTTTTGTTT
>CAYGJN010000023.1:0-26156 GCA_964350135.1 uncultured Bacteriovoracaceae bacterium
GCCGTTGAGCCGTCGCTATTAGTTTCTTTGCTTCCTGTAATTTTTCTTATTACCTTACTTATTTTTAATGTTCTTATTTTTAAAGATGATGCGTCTTATGGTGCTAATCAGATTGCTTTATTAATAACTGGTTTTTTGGCCGCAAGTATTGGTCATTTTCATCTTAAAATTAATTATAAGCATATTGAAGAGAGTGCAATTAAATCAATAGGGCTTGCTATGCAAGCAATGATTATCTTATTAGTTGTTGGATCTTTAATAAGTCTTTGGATTATGTCAGGCATCGTTCCTACAATGATTTATTACGGACTTAATATCATAACTCCTTCTGTCTTTTTACCTGTGACATGTATCGTATGTTCTATTGTTGCACTTGGAACAGGTTCATCTTGGTCAACAACAGGAACTGTCGGGATTGCTCTGATTGGTATTGGGCAAACTCTGGGGATCCCTGTGGGAATGGTTGCAGGGGCCATTATTTCAGGAGCCTATTTTGGAGATAAGATGTCTCCTTTATCAGATACAACTAATTTAGCACCTGCCATGGTAGGAACAGATCTTTTTACTCATATTCGCCATATGATGTACACCACAGTGCCAGCTATCATTTTATCAATATTAGGATTTGCTATCTTGGGTATTTTTTATGGAAAATCCTCTGCTGCAACTGGCAATATTGAAGAAGTTATTTCTGTCATTGAGGCCAATTTTAATGTGGGTCTCCATCTTTTTATAGCACCTGCCATTGTTCTTTTGATGGTTGCTAAAAAAATCCCTCCTCTTCCTGCTCTAACAATTGGAGCTCTTTTGGGAGCGGTTTTTACAATCATTTTTCAACAAGACCTTCTTGTTAATTTAGGTGGAGGAGCTGAGCTTACTTTTCGTTCTGTTTATGAACAGATTGTTCGTGTTGGCTATGGTGGCTTTGTTATTAAAACAGATAATTCATTTATTGATTCACTCTTTAATCGTGGTGGAATGGCAAGTATGTTAAACACTGTTTGGCTTATCTTCTGTGCCATGCTTTTTGGTGGGATTATGGAATCAGTTGGCATGCTGGATAGAATTGCAAACTCAATACTAACAATGGTCAGTGGTGCTGGCTCATTGATAGGAGCAACCATAGGGACTTGTATCTTTTTTAATATGACAGCTAGTGATCAATACTTAGCTATTGTAGTTCCAGGAAGAATGTTTCGCTCTGCCTATCATAAGTATGGATTGCATCCAAAAAACCTCTCTCGTGCCCTAGAAGACTCTGGGACAGTAACCTCAGTGCTTGTACCATGGAATTCTGGTGGAGCTTATAATAGTGGAGTTTTGGGAGTCGCCACTTTAAGTTATCTGCCTTTTTGCTTTTTTAATATATTAAGCCCGTTGATATCCGTATTTTTGGCATCTATGAATATTACTATTGAGCGAATAAAGGCAGAGAAAGCTTGATTGTCTAATATTGAGCCGCGGGGCGTCGTTAAGCTGAGTTTCAATAATGTTAGACTGTGCTTACACGATTTAGCATTTAAACTCGAGGAGATGCCATGAAAATTTTAACTTTAATTGCACTATTTGCTTCGTCTTTTGCAATGGCCGAAGTCAACCATGAAACTAGTTTTCTTGTTAGCCAATTTACAGGTAATGGAAATAAAATATTTTATAACTGCGATATTGTAGAAGACTTCACAGAAGATGTTTTAGAAAAAATGGGCGCTTATGATATTCGCGTTCGTTGCTCTGGTGGACTTGATGATTTCTTTTCAACAAACGCGTTTGTAAGAGCAAGTTTTTCAACAAACTCAGAAGATGTCGAAATGGCTGCTGTTGAGCTTAAAGACAGAAAAAATTGTCACCTTGCTCATGAAACATTTAGAGGATTAAGAGATTCTTTTGTTCTTGAAAATGTAGACACTCATAATAGCTGTAACTTTAGACCTAGCGGTAGATACAAGATTACTTTTTCTGTACTTAAATAGATAACTCCAGGGGAGCGCAAGCTCCCCACATATCATGAAAAATTTCTTATCAATTTTATTATCACTATTATTTATATCTTGTGGAACACAAACAAGTGTTAAAAGCTTTAGGCGTTATCTTAGAGAGGTTGATTCAACTCATAGAGGGCTTGCAGTTTTTAATGAAGATAATAAGATAGAAGGAATAACCCCTTTCTACACTTATCTATCTAGAAGTACTGAAAATAAGTTCTACTATAAAGAAAACGGCAAGCGAATCAAAATACATTTTTCATGTGAGCTTGTAGATGATCGGAGTAAACAAAGTTTAGAGAATTGCGACACACCACTTGTTATAAACAACAAGGGCCCTCTTGGAAAGTATGCTCCAAGAAAAAGGCTTGTGATTCTTCCTCCTCCTACTGAAGATTTAAAGCTTGCACGATCTATAATGTATTTGTTTGAAGAAAATTCTCAAACTAGAGAATATCAAATAATTCCTTATAAAAAGTATCGCTATAAACTGCAATTACATTTGCTCTCTGCTGAAAAAATAAAGCCATATGCTGAGAATAGTCCTAAAATTTTAAATTCTTTTTTAGAAGAAATTAAAGCTGATTATTTCCTTATGTTTGAACGAGTAAAAGATAGCAAAGAGGTTACTCCTGTTGTTTACGATAGCTACTCGAAAAAAATTGCAAAAAAAATGAAACCTATTAAAGTGCAAGAAGAAAGTTTTGAAGGGAATAGCTTTGGGGCCTTTTTGATTAAAAATATTCACCTTCTTCCAAACTCATTTGCCTTAAATTATTTTTTTCAAGGAAGAGTAGAGGGGACGAAGACTATTGGTGTTAATGAAGAGCCTTTTGAAAGTGCCAAAGATGAAATTGGGGACCACCCAAATGCGATTCCAAAATATTTCCCTCTTTTTTCAATTGAAGATGTTCCTCATCCTTTTCATTTTAGAAGATATGATATGCAGCTCAGAGGTGCTCCCTCTTTGAATGCATTTTCATTTTCTTATTCTAATGAAATTACTCCAGGACGCCAGTTTTCCATGCAAGCTCAAGGCTATGGTGTGTTCTATAATGGTGCTCTCGATTTTATTCATCCACTAGGAACAACATCATTTGGGGCAGGTATAGGTTATGGTTATTTAAAAGGTACAGATAATTTTGGATCGAATGTTTCAGGTGGGACATTTTTTACTCGCCTTAGTTACTCTCATATTGTTTTTTTCAACAAAAGACTCTACTCACAACTTGGTGTTAATCAATATAGTCTCCCTGAAGATATATTTGGTAATGATGAAATCCGAGTTGATAATTATAAAGAGTTTTATTTTTCCCTTGGATACTACCTCCCTGAGTTAAAAGAGATCTTTAGCTTGGGTTCACTGTAGCTTTTAACTCGGTTATTGTTCATTTCTAAAGTTTCTTCCATAAATTGACGAACTCAGGCTCAGAGAGGAGTTATGAGATTTTTTATTATTCTAAGCTTTATGTTTATATCAGGTTTTAGCTTTGCTGGAAAAGTAGATATTCTAGTCATGGGAGACTCTTGGTCTTCCTTTATGTGCTACTTTAATAGCTTTGAAAGAGTACTCTTAAAAGAGGGTTATAGAGAAAGAAATAAACATTCTAGAAGATCTGTTTTTCGTAAGAAAAAGCTAAACCATAAAGTAGGAATTAAAGGTTGCCACTATACGACTAAGTTAGGCGCTGAAACAAAAAACTTTCTAGCAGGAAAAAGAAAAAAAAGAGTCTTAAAACTTTTAAAAAAATATGAATCAATTAAAGTTGTTTTTTTTAGTATTGGCGGAAATGACCTCATTGATCATTGGAAGGCCGATATGTCTCCCAATGAAGAATATGAACTCTATGAATCTTCATTTATCAGATTAAAAGAAGTTGTAGCTTATATAAAAGCAGCACGTCCTGATGTGAAAATTATAATTAGTGGTTACGATTATCCTAATTTTTCAGTTTTTAATAGATGGATAAATTTTAAAGGAACATACGAAAAGATTGGAAAGCCTGAAACAAAAAGAATTAATCAAACTGTCGTAGATTATTCAAGGCATATCAGTCGAATCAATGAAATTGAAGGTGTTGAATATATTCAACATTATGGTCTTATGCAATATCATTTAGGGAATCTTGAAAGAGGTCTAGAGGAAGGAAGAACCCTTGAGCCAGAAGAGATTTCTCCGCCTTATGACCCAGGCCAGATAGGTGGAGATATAGAACTAGAGTCTGATATTAGATCATTTTCACGGTTTCCATTGGTTTATCAAGACAATTATCATCTTTCACGTTTCGGTTTTAAAAAAATGGTTGAACATGTAATGGACAATTATCTAAGAAGCTGGATCGATGAGGCCTTAAGTCAATAAATCCTTTAAAATAATATCAAGCAAAGGATTTGTATGAAATATTTTGTATCTCTACTGGGTTTAATACTTGTTGGCTTAATTGTTTGGGCCTTCCAAGGACCTACTGCCTTTTTTGAAAGTTTTGATATTATTGAATCGGTACGCTGGGGTTGGGTCACTTTATATGATCTCTATATGGGGCTTATTCTAATTGGCTGTCTTATCCATTATAATCATAAGAGTTGGAAGATAACTTTAGGTTGGACTATCCCTTCATTTTTCTTGGGTAATATTGTTGGAGCAGCCTATATCGTTTGGTTAGTTTCCAAAAAACGTTCTTCCTAGTACTAATAAGAAAGGATTCGTTTTATTTAATTATTAAAAATCTAAAGGAGATATTTTAAAGGTGATTTGCCTGATATCTATCAATAGAATCAGGCAAACCAGAGGTGGGTGAGAGGTGGTTATTGGAGGATTGTGATATTGAAAATACGCGCTTTTCCAAACTCAGAGATAAACTGAATTGACTCTACATAATCTTCAATAGTGACATAGTAAGAAGGATCTCTTCCTGGTACATAAATTGTTCCTTTTATATCACCGTTTACAACTACATTAAATTTAGCGTCTCTTCGAACTCCTTCAGCTGAAATTACAAGTTTTTTAATATAACGTGGATGTCTTAAGCTAAGGGTTTTTGGATTTTTAAGACTCACTGTCATTCTTCCACTATAAATTGTATTGCTTTTGCTCTTATATGAATGTCCGTTTCCAAAGCTAAACTTAGGTCTGATTGGAGCGCAAGTATTTTGAATAGCTGAAGTTGCATCATGATAAGCAATCTGAACCATCTGTTTGTTAGAATAAATTGGTGTGTTTGTATTATTATGCTCATCAAGCATTAAGTTTACATCCTCAAGGGCATTAATATTACATGCATAAAGCTCAGCAAACATAGAGTCAGCTAAATCGATTGCAGAGTAATGGCTTGAGACTTCAAGGGCCTTAAGCAAAAGTTCTGAAGATCCTTTCGGATAAATTAGAGCTGGCGTTGTAATAGCAAACTCATCTAGAATCAGTTTAGTTTGTCTATATGAGAATTGAACATAGAGTCTTTCAAGGTCTTCAATATTCTTTTTGCAGTAACGACAATTATAACTGTAAAAACGTGAATCAAGGTCTCTTATAACATTTTGTACAAAGTCGTAGTATTTATCGAGAAAAAGTGCAATTTGACGATTTTGTTTACTAGAGCCATCAATATGTACTTGCAAGAGTTCTGATAACTCAATTCCTCTTGTTAGTGATTTATAAGTTATAGAGGACACATCATCCTGTTGAGTTCCTGCTGCGCTTACAAGGCCGTTATGCAGTTTTGCTACAGCTTGTTCATGCTGGCCAGAGCTGTAAAGAAAAGTTGCGTCTCTTTGAACTCTTTCAAGCCTTTGGGAAATATCATTGCACCACTCTAGAAAACTTCTTGTTTGACCCGCATGTGCAAAAGTCTGGCCTAGAAGTGTGAATGCCAAAACTAAAATTAAATTTTTCATATTTTCTCCTTTAAAGAGCTTTTGGCTCCAAGCTTTACTAACTGAGGAGAAAATAATTGATGCAAACTTTTTTTTCAATAAAATATAGACTAGATCCCTTTTAGTGCTGACTTTAAGTTGTCATAGAGAAGAATCTTCACTTTTTAATGAGTGCGAAGAAGAAGAATTCCATAGCTTTTAGAGCTAAGTCCTTGAAATGGTTTTGTTGAAACATCAAATGGGTAGCGAAGTCTAATATAGTAAGTATTGATTTGTTTGCTGACAGGGATAAGATTTTTGAGATCTGGGGATAAGAAATAGGACTCAAGTGGTTTTAAACTTTTTATCTGAGCTCTAGAAATAGCAGGAGAAGGGTTTGTTTTAACACTGGTGTTGAGAAGGTGAAAAAGACTAGGTTCCTTTAGGGCATAATTATTTCTATTTATAACCCTTGCTAATGAAAAGCCAATAACTGAGTTTATAAAACTAGAACAAACTGAAGAGTGATTTTTTTGAGCTCTTAAAAAACTATCAACGACTGCTATTCCCTTATTGTTTTTTGAAGCGCTAGAGATATTAGAAAGAAAGCTTTTGTCACTGCAAAGTTTAGATAAATAGCTCATATATAGGCTATGCCCGCCATACAAGTTAAGACTATGAGAAGAATGATAGTCTTCTAAAAAACTAAAATGTGAGCTTTCAAAAAAAGATCTGATTTGTCTGAAGTTCATATCTCCATACAAAGTAGAAGCAAAGTACTCTGCAAGACCCTCCTCTAGCCAATCAGGTTGATCACCTGAAATCTTCCAATAGTATAAATGAAAAATCTCATGGGCCAGTAGTCGTGGTAATTGTTGGTGAAGAGTATTCGCGTTTTTAACTTTGAGAACTAGTTGATCATTATTCAATTGAGGCTTTAGAGCAATTGCATCTCTTGATAGCTCTGCTGAAAAAATAATCTTAATATTATTTTTTTCAGTAATTTGTGAATACTCAAAAGAGATTTTATGAAGCGCTGGAAGAATCTTATCTGTAATCTCAGTCTCTAGTTTATTGAGGTAGTTCTTCAAGGGAGGTCTTTTTAAGGATGTAGTATCCCATTGGATTTGCGCGGAAAATCCAGTACTTAAGGTCAAAAAGAGCAGAATAAGCTTCAAGATTCACTATCCTTATAAGGTTACAGTCTTATTAATGCCACGGAGACAGGTTCTAGTACAGCTGACTAAAGCTTATCTTGTAATTTTTATATGTGCTGACTAGAAATCAGCGTATTTTGAAAAAAAACTTTAGTTATTTTTCGTATCGCCTTATAAATGGTTCATAAATTTAAAAGGTATTCATGTTAGAGACAAGTAACGAAACAAATTTAGAACAAATAGAAAAGTCACAGATTAGTGACTTTAGAAGACCAGAGGTCTTTAGCTACACAAACTACAGATCCTTTTTAAGAGATTCCTATGAATATCTTTCGCCTAAACCTCCCGCGTTTAGTGAGACTGCCTTTATTAGAAAAGCTGGTTATGGGGCCAATAGCAGAGGTTACTTAAGTCTTTTGATAAAAGGTAAGAGAAATCTCTCTTCAAAGAAGATTTTAGGCTTTGCTCATGCTCTTAAACTGAATGAAAAAGAAACGGGATATTTTGAAAGCCTTGTACTTTTTAATCAGGCAAAGAGCGATCAGGATCAATCCTATTATTTCTCAAAACTTTCAAAGGCCATAAAGGGTAAGCGTTCTTATGCTTATGAGGTTTTAAAATCTCAATATAATTATTACTCAAAATGGTATCTAGTGGCTATTAGAGAACTTGTTGTACTTGAAGGCTTTGTAGAAGATCCCGCTTGGATAAGAAGAGCTTTAAAGTCTGATGTTTCAAAAAAGGAAATTTCTGAAGCTCTAGAAGATCTTTTAAGGTTAGAGCTTATTACCCGCAATGAACAAGGTCGTCTTATTCAAACAACATCGCTTACACGGTTTAGTGATAATGCTGATAATTTTAAAGCGGTATTAAATATTCAAAGACAATTTTTAGAAAAATCTAAAGAGTCCCTTGAGGATGATTATGAAAAAAGAAGCGCTAGTAGCGTAGTGCTTGCCATCAAAAAGGAAGATTTTTCAAAAATCAGAGAAGATATTGCTGCCTTTAGATCACAGATTCTTAAAAAATATGCCATTGAGGATAAAGAACTTGATGATGTAGTGGCCTTAAATATTCAATTTTTTCATTTAACAGATTCAACTCAAACAGAAATAACAAGGATAAAGCAATGAAAAGCAAAGCTTTTATGACAGTTTCCTTGCTGAGTATACTCTCAGCAGCACAGGCAACTACTGGCGATCTTTTTACAAGTCCAAGTATTAAGCTTGATTCAAGTTCAATAAATTCATCAATTGTTTTTAGAGGGGGCTCTGATATAGGTGGTGGTAATCTTAGTATAGATGATCTCTATGAATGGTGTGAAGGGGCCTCTACGGTACTATCTGAAGCATTGAGTACAAGTCGAGTAATCTTGCAATCCTCAGGGAATTATCAAGTAGCTAACCTTGCTCTTAGACAAGGCTATATAGATGCAATGGATGAGATTAAAAATAAAGATACATCTATTTTAACCTTTAGATCCTTAGAGCGTGGAATTCTTCTTATGGATTTTGCTGAGGTTGATAATACAAATAATTCAGAAGTTGAAAACCAAGCATTAAATGAGTATTTAACACTTTATACCCAATTTATTATTCAGGATGTAATTGATGATCTAGATTTAAATTTTCATATTCCATATCATTATAACTCAGATTTTAAATCTATTGAGCAGTATGAAAAACGTTATATTCGTTATGCCAAACAACAGCTTTTAATGTTTAATAATTATTTTATAGTTCCAATAAATAAGTACCAAGTTAGTGCGAAAGCTCCAAAGAAATATTTAAAAATGGTAGAAGTTATGTCTATTAGTGTAAAAGAAGATATTGAAGATTCCTTTTGGAAAGACCTTCTTTCTTGTGCAAGACTTACACTTCAGTCCATTAATCAAAAAATAGCACCTTACAATCAAGGTGATACAACTATATACGCAAACGATCGAATCGCAGTGAACTTAATATTTAAAGACTATATAAACGTATTAGAAAATCTAAACGGATGTCAGTAAGGAGATGTATATGAAAGCAGTATTAGCAATGTTTGTTATGTTGGGCTCATTAAATGTTTATGCACTTGAAGCAGGTGCCTACCAAGGAAAAATTACCGGAACGAAAAACAAAGTTCAGCTTATGCTTAGGGAAGCAGTTGGAAGAGAAGGAAGCTTTCTTGGTCTACTTAAGTCTAAAGAAGAGCTGGCTCTTTATGTATTAGATAAAGCAGCACCGGGATCTTCAACTTATGTAATGACACCTTTTGAAGTTTTAGGTGATGGGGATGTTGGAATTCGTGATGATGATCCTTCACTAGTTCTTATGATGCTACCAAATGACGGAGATAAAATTCAGTTTAATATTAGTAACTCGAATTCTGGAAATAGTATTGGCTTTCAAAATGCAATGATGTTTTCAGGAAAAACAACAAAAGTAGAGTGGATAGATAGTATTGCAGGTGCCTATAAGTATGATTGTAGAAAATGTGATGCTCTTATCCTTTCTGGCTTTAATAGTATAAGCGGAGAGTCTCAGGGGATTTTTGCGACAGAAAACATTAGTGGTTCATTCGCCATTAGCGAAGAGTGTCCTGGCAAGTATTCTGTTAAAGCTAAAAGATTTTTGGCCACAGGGGAAAATGATGCTGATGCTCCTATGAGAATTGGAGTTTTTGTAAAAGAGGGCAGAGATTATGATTTTTTACTTGCTAACCCAGGTAAGTATAGTGACATCCAAAAATTTGAATTAAAAGATTAACTTAAAATAATAAGGGAAAATTGACATGAAAAAGATAATACTTTTTTTAACATTATTAACTATATCAGTTCAAACAATGGCCAGAGGGCAAAATGATGGACTAGATATTCAACTTACAGATGCTGAGATTGCAGAGCTTAGGCCATGGGCTGAGAATTCGGAGTTTAGACTTAAGGAGATTCTTCGGATGAGTGAGAATTACTCAATAGATGATAAAATTTCTTATCTCGCAAGCGGTATTGAAAAACTTGTCATAGCAAGTGCTCCAAGAAAAAGTGAGATTCTTCTTAGGTTTGCTTTAAACAGAGGTCTTAAAATTGTTGATGTAATTGTAAACAATACAGATGGAGAACTTAATGCAAAAAGAAATATGCTTAGAGTTCTAGAGAGATCAATTGATTTCGCTATTACTTATTACGAAGATGATATTGCCTTTCTTACAAATGGTGCCTATCCAAAAGAATCTCTTTCAAGTTTCGGAAAAGATTATGCATTATTTTTTCATGATCTTGTGAAAACAACTTTAGATGCATCAGCACAGTATGAGCTTATGCTTTTAAACCTTCACTATCTTAAAATTGATCTTGCTCGAAGTCTTGAAAGAGAAAAATATGCTGGAGAGGTTTTAAAAATTAATGATGCTCTTCTTTTATTACCAACAACTGCGCCTTCTTCTGATCAAGTTTCACTTGAAAGAATAAGAGGAATGAAGCAGCTTATAAGACCATTTCTACCTAAAGCTTCGTTTAAAAGGAAGCTTTCCTACTATGCAAATGCTAAGAATGATTTTAAGGTGAAAATTGGTGATATAGTCCTTCCTGATGGTTGGAAGGTTGGTGATGCTGAAGTTATTGCATATAACGCAGAGTCGAAAAAGTTTGTGGTCCGATACAATTATAAAAACTACGAATATAGAATTGAAAATCTTGGTGTGCGTAAAGGTTGTATTCATTCATTTTGTGTTGGCGATCAAGTCATTCCTGCTGCTTGGGATGTGGTTGGTACTATTTTTGCTGTGAATCCATATACAGAAGAAATAAGGGTTCATTACAATTACAAATACTATACTTTTTCTTATGATAGACTAGCTTCAATGGAATAGACTAATATCCACCTCTTCTTTTGGAGAGGTGGTTATTTCTTAAGTAAATCCAGTGAATTTCTTTGATCATAAAAACTTTCAATTAAAGATTGGTGAGTTTTAACCATTTCGTCAAAATTAGAATCTTTAGGTTTACAGTCTTTTTCGATGTCAATATTAGATCGCTTCATTCCTGCAAAGATACAATACCAAGAATAATCTAGAAACGGTTTTATTTCAGGTCTTTTCTCTAATACTTCTTTGAAGTTTTCACTATGGTCCCAAGTATTAATATAAGATAAAAGACGCTGAGAGATGTTTTTGTTTTCTCTATTATCAATCCAGTATTGGGCATCAGATCTTTTGTTCAATAAAAAGTGTAAAACGATAAAATCATGTACTTCATCAAATTGCCAATTGATGAGTTTATTAAATATCTCTTGAGAATCATTAGAGAAATTTAGAAAGAAATGTTTAAGGGTCGTAAAAACAAGCATTAAAGCAGTTGCCTCTAGAGGTTCTATAAACCCCTGGGATAAACCTACTGCCAAACAATTATGACTCCAATGCTTTTCCATTCGTCCAATACGCATTTTTAAATGCTTCGCTTTATAGTCGTCTTTAGTGTCTGGTCCTAAAAGGTTTCGCAACTCATCTTCAGCTTGTTCAGGACTAATATACTTTGATGAATAAACATATCCATGACCAAAGCGGTTAGTTAATGGGATTGTCCAGGCCCAACCATTTTTCATAGCTTTTGCTTGGGTATGTGAGGGAATATTAATATGATCTTTTATAGGAGTAGAGATCGCTACTGCCCGATCATTAAAAAGACTTTCCTCATAGCTTTTAAAAGGGTTTTTTAATGTTTTTTCTATAAGCAGGCTTGAAAAACCAGAGCAATCAATAAAAAAATCCGCTGACAGTATTCCATTTTCTTTTGTATGGACCTGGGTAATATGGCCTTGTTCATTTTGTTCAGCTTTTATAACTGTATCAACAATATGATTAATACCTCTTTCAATAGATTTTTTTTTCAAGAATTCAGCTAAACGTGAGGCATCGAAGTGATAAGCATAATTTGAAGAAAATGGTAGCTCTTTTAAAGGAATAGGTGACTTAGACTCTTTTGCAAGTTTTGTATTAAAAAAGAAGTCTTCTGGGTAAATATTAAAATGATGGCCTTGGCGTTTAAGATCACAAGTTTTATAAAATTGCTCTGAGAACTTTTTATCAAGTCCAGAGGTGAAAGGATGAAAAAAACTTTTATCTTTTTCTTCATTAAGCCAATTGCTAAAGTTTATACCAACTTTATAAGTGGCATAACAATAGGGCATCCATTCTTTTTCGGGAATTTCTAACCACTGAAAATAATCACGCATATTGGGAGTAGAGCCTTCTCCTACGCCAATTGTGCTAATTTCACTTGATTCAACTAAGGAAATCTCACTGCCTTTTTTGCCCCAGATTTGAGCAAAAAAAAGTGCACTCATCCAACCCGCCGTACCACCACCAACGATGAGAACTTTAGAAGGCATCTGTTGTTTTGATTTCTGATTCAAGAAAGTCCTTAAAAGAATGGGAGTGTTTCCCAGGGGCTGACATATTTTATCAGGCTATCTTGAATTATTTATATTTTCAATGGCAATAATAAACATAAGGAATGCTATTACCTAGGGAGCTAATTATCTATTTACTTGTTTGTCCACTAGGTGAGACTGCTTGAGGTTTTTTACTATGAGAACTTCCTGGAGTCATAGTAAAACAGCCACTTGATCCATCAACTAATCTATACATAACTCCAGTAATCCTATGATCAGCTCTAATTCTTCCCACATAAGCAGTAGCATAATAATCGTATTGGTGAGTATAAACTCCTGTGTATTCATTATAGGTATAAGTGCCGTCGTGATTGCTCCACAGTGGTGTTTCAAACCGGCCTTGCTCATCAAAAATAATGTTTGAAGATGTGGCATCACCTGTACAATCCCAGTCGTAAGAAACATTCCAGGTAGCATGACCAAAAGGTAAATTGGCATTGGCCATAGATATAAATATAAAAGTGATTAAGCTTAGCTTATTGATCATAAATCCTCCGTGATAGTACTTATTATACCTTTACTTGTGGTCTCAATAAATATGACTCATCCTTGCCGCAATAGAGTCACTGTCGTGAACTCAATTGCGGAAAGCTACACCCAATGCCATCCTTTTCAAATTACCTTACGCTTTACTTTAAAATTAGAGAAAAGTGAGGAGCGTACTAAACCGTACGTGACGAATTTTTCTCTAATTTTAAAGTAAATGGTAAGGTAATTTCAAAAGAATGGAGCGCGTGACCCGACTCGAACGGGCGACAACCTGCATGGCAAGCAGGTACTCTACCAACTGAGTTACACGCGCTTAAGAGCCAATATTTATAACAAAAGAATCACAACAGGAAAAGAGAGAATTATGACGCGGCCCTTGTGTAAAGGCCGCAGTAAAAAGAAATTTTAGTTTGAACGCCAGAATCTTCATTAAGAGCGCACCAGGTAGTACCTGGAACTCTTACTCCTTACTACAATATTAAAAATATCCATCCCGTCTAAAGAAGCAGTAAGGATTTTTACTTAACGGAATACCTTAGAAAATGTCAGTAGGCGGATTTTTTACCATTGAGAAACAGCCAAACTCCATGGTTTCTTGGGATGTCATTGTGCCTTCAACAGTATCCACTTCGTCAAAGTAGCCACTATAGATAATATTGGCATGGTTAAAAAAATGAGAATAGAATTTAGACTCTTCGTTATAGCTATAAAAACCTGTATGCCCAAAGTGGGGAACATAAAAAGTATTATTGTTAAAAAGAGTTATATCATCCGTAAAAAAATCACCTGTACAGCCCCAACTATAATGAATTTTCCATGCTCCAACAGGAATAGCAGCAAAGATATTAAAACAAAGTAGTAAAGGAATAATTTTTTTAATCATTAGTTTTTCTCTTTTCAACAGTGTTCATAATAAAATCCCATAAAGGGTTGGACACGCCAAACTTTGCATCCGGGCAGACATTATGATGCATGATATGGTGCTTTTTAATATATTTTCCAAGTTTTGATTTTAGAGGAAAGTGGTGAATGGCGTAATGAGTATAATCATAAGCAAGATAACCTAAAAGAAAAAATCCCATAAAACAGAACAAGTATTCAAAAGGCAGAACTAACGAAAGTCCATAATAAAACAAAACCACAATAACTAAAGCTGGTAGCGGTGGCATAAGAAGTCTTGTGGGAATTCCTGGCTCTTCATGATGAAGTCCATGAATCATAAAAATCAGTCTTTTTCCTATTTTGGATTTTGCAGGATAGTGAAAAGCAAAACGATGCAAAAAATACTCTAGGGCAGTCCAAGCAAAAAGAGCTGAGACGCCAAGACTTATGGTTTCAATATAGGAAAGCCCGTGATTGGTCACACCTAGATAGATAAAAGATATGGCCACAGGTAGCCAAAGAATAAGTGGAATAATTGGATCGACATGAGTAAATGATTCTAAAAAATCATTTTGAAAGATCCTTACCTCTTTGTATTCGCGTTTCATAGAGCCCTCAAAATATAGTCTAAGTTCTATTATAACGAGGCTTTATGTATTTGCCATCAGTGAAAAAATTGATCTGGTTCAGTATGCTTGATAATTAGACCATCTCGTCTAATAAACTGACCAGAATAATCAAGGTTTTCAGGATTATAAGCAGGGACTTTGCCCTGGCCATTAGAGGTATCAACAATATATTGAGGAATGGCCCAGCCAGGTAAATAGTCTGGTAATTGTCTGTATAGATTCCTTCCTTCTCTTAATGAAAGATAAAAATGCATAGCTCCTTTGGCCTGATCTGGATGGTGAAGATAATAAGGACGAATCCCTACATCTATAAGTCCTTTAAAAAGATTTACAAGATCAGATAGGCTATTATTTACATCTTTTAAAAGTACAGATTGGGCCAAAAGCTCAATCCTTGATCTCTTTAAAAGTTTAACGGCAATATAAAATTCATCACTCCACTCAGTAATATGATTTGTATGAATAATAATTCCAAGAAAATTAAAACGAGATTGATATTTATTAAGAGTGTTAACAAAACTCTCTGTTATACGACTAGGTATTATAACGGGAGTTCTTGTATGAAAACGGACATATTTAATATGAGCAATTTTAGAAAATTCATTTAAATAATAATCAATTTTTTTATCTGATAGAACAAGTGGATCCCCTCCTGTGAAAATAATTTCTTCAATCTCTAAATTTCCCTCTAGGTAAAGAAGAGTCTTTTTGAAATCGCCTGCATAAAGTTCTTTTTCAAAGGCCAGTTCATTTTTCCTGAAACAATAACGGCATAAAATAGGGCAATGAGTAGTTGGAGTAAAAAGAACTCTGTTTTTATAACGATGAATGATTCTCTGGCCCTTATTAAAGTCTTTATCACCTATTGGGTTAACAAAGCCTTCGTTACTATTTTCAAGCTCACTTGGCATAAATTGCTTCCAAAGAGGTGAGCTTTCTCCTGCATCTTGTATTTTTTTTAAAAATTGAGGAGGGATATAATTAGGGTAAAAACTTTTTGAGTTAGAAATCGAATAAGAATTTTGAATCTCTTCTTGCCAAGCTTCCATTAGGCTCTAGACTTTAAATACTTTCTTTTTGCCCAGTAAGCACAAAAACGAATAAGTCCAGCTCCATAGACTGCCATGCCAGCAAAATGCAAGATCATGGCTTCCACTTTCATTGCTCCACCTTCGCTTAGAACATAGAACATCCATTTTAAAAGAATAAGGTGTAAGGCAATAATGAGAACCTGTTCAAAGCGGTAATAGATTAATTTTTTATCAAATCTCATTGTCTTTTTTCCTCTACTAAACGCTTACCTTTAAAGATTGAATCTTCTAGTTCATCTTCATCTGGAACTTTAATATCTTTAATCTTTTTTATACTAAAAGATTTATACATCCCTGAAACCATGCAGAGTCCATAAAGAACTGGTCCTTCAGGTAATGGCATAAGTGAAGATGGTTTGATAGGACGATACTCCATTTTTAAACTCCCACCTTTATAATTAATAAGTAGTGGTAGTTGATGAAAAATCTCGTGGCGCATTCTTTCTATAAGAAGTGGCAGCTTTACATTCTTAATAGATTTAAAAGTATCTAGGGTATAGAGATAACTATCAGTGGTCTTAAATTTTTCATGACCTTCAAGAGTTTTAAAGAAAACCTCTAGACAAGTGTATGCGTCATCCAATGCCCTATGATGATTTTCAAGGTCAATATTAAAATGTTTCGCAAGATTTTTAAGACTATGACTTTGAAGGCTCTTCAAAACTCTTTTGGCATAGAGACAAGAGCAATGAATATCTAAAGAGTTGGCCTTAATACTATTTTGGTGGAGCCCTGTAATAATAAACCCTGCGTCAAAACGAGCATTATGAGCGACCATAGGAGAGCCCCCTACAAACTCTAGAAAATCAGGCAATATTTCACTGAGCTTGGGAGAGCCCACAACCATTTCGTTGGTAATACCGTGGATATCAATAGTTTCTTGAGGAATTGTAGAGTCAGGACAGATAAGTTGCTCAAAAGTTGTTTCACTGCCATCCGTGTGGATCTTAACTGCACCAATTTCAATGATTTCATCCCCAATTGGAGATAGGCCAGTTGTCTCTAGATCAACAAAGACAAGTCCCTTAGGAAAATGAGATTTAACTAGCTCCAAGCGCTTAGCAGAGAGATTGTTCAGAAGGCCACCTTTTGTGTTCCCCATTTATAATAATATCAACACCTGATGTCAAAGTAAGTTCTATTTCAAAAAGGGCTAAGCTTTGCTATATATTTAAGGCACTTAAATCAATTGAGGAATCTCTATGAAAACCTTTGACGTTATTGTCCTTGGATCAGGACCTGGTGGCTATGTGGCTGCGATCCGTGCCAGCCAATTAGGCAAGGCCGTTGCTATTATTGAAGAGCGAGAAATGGGAGGCGTTTGTTTAAATAGAGGTTGTATTCCTTCAAAAGCAGTTTTAAAAGCTGCCCATCATGTTCATGAATTAAGCCATTTTAAAGAGATGGGAATTGAAGTTGATATTAAAAGTTTAAAAGGTGGAGTAGCAGTTGCTCGTGCCAAAAAAGTAAGTGATAAGATCTCAAAAGGTGTTGAGTATCTTATGAAAAAAAATAAGATCACAGTGCTTAAAGGTCGTGGAACAATAAAGTCTGATACATCAATTGATATTAAATCTGGGGCGAAAACAGAAACGGTAAATTTTAAAAACCTCATTATTGCAAGTGGCGCTCATTATAAGACTTTTCCTGGGCTTGAGCATGATAACGATAGAATTATTGGTGCATGGGAAGCAGTGAAAATGGAAGAGCTTCCAAAGTCCATTGCCGTTATTGGTGCTGGTGCTATTGGAGTGGAGTTTGCCTATTTTTGGAACGCCTTTGGGGTAGATGTCCATATCTTTGAATTACAACCAAGACTTCTTCCAATTGAAGATGAGGAATCATCAAAAGAACTTGAAAAGCACTATAAAAAATATGGCGTTAAAATGAGCCTTGGTATTGAATCAGTTAGTGCAAAAAATACAGGTAAAGAAGTTGAGATTAGCTATAAAGAAAAAGGTAAAGATCAAAAACTAAAATTTGAAAAATGTTTAGTAGCTGTTGGCATGACAGGTAATATTGAAGGCATTGGTCTTGAGAGTGCTGGCATTAAAACTGACCGTGGGTTTATCGAAGTAAATTCAATGTATCAGACTAACAAACCTCATATTTATGCTATTGGTGATGTTTCTGGTCCTCCGCTTCTTGCTCATGCAGCCTCTCATGAGGGAGTGATTGCGGCAGAACATCTTTGTGAAAAAAAACCTCATGCTCTAGATCCCCTTAATATTCCTGGGTGTACATATTGTCAGCCACAAGTGGCAAGTGTTGGTTATACAGAAAAGGCCCTTAAGGAAAAGGGCATTAAATATAATGTTGGAAAGCTTCCATTTATGGCCAATGGAAAAGCTGTTGCTTCCAATGAAACGGAAGGATTTGTAAAAGTTCTGATGGGTGAATATGGAGAAATGTTAGGGGCCCATATTGTTGGAACAACTGCAAGCGAGCTTATCCATGAGTATTCGCTTTTTAGAACGATGGAAGGAATTGATGAAGAGATTTTTGCAACTGTTCACCCTCATCCAACTCTAGGAGAGTGGCTAGGTGAAGCAGTACTTGCAAGTAAAAATAGAGCACTAAATTTTTAATTAAGTTTTAATAAATGATACGAGGAAATTATGAGTAGACAAAATGTAGTAATGCCACAAATGGGCGAGTCCATAACAAACGGAACTATTACTAAATGGCATAAGCAGCCAGGTGATAAAATTGAAATCGATGAGGTTCTTCTTGAAATCTCAACGGATAAAGTTGAATCAGAAATTCCATCCCCTGTTGAAGGTCGTATTGAGGTTCTTCACTATAATGAAGGCGATACTGTAGACATCGGAATTGTCATCGCAGAAATTGAAGAAGAGCCTGATAGTGTTGCATTCGGTGGGGCAGGGGATGCTAAGCCTGCAGCTCCTAAAGCTGAAACTCCGGCAGAACAACCTGCTGCTGCACCTGTTGAAACTCCGGCAGCTCCTGTGGCTTCGGTTGAATCAACTGACTCAGGTGAGCGTCGTTTTTACACGCCTTTAGTTAAGGCCATGGCAGCTGATCATGGAATTGCGCTTTCTGAACTTTCTAATATTTCGGGAAGTGGAGCAGCGGGAAGAGTTAATAAAGCTGATCTTTTAAATTATATTGAATCCAAAAAGGGTGGGGCTAAAGCTGCTGCTACAAAAACTACAAGTGCTCCTCCAGCAGCAACTTCAACTCCAGCTTCAAATAGTGACCGAGTCGAAATTATTCCAATGGATAATATGAGAAAGGCCATTGCTAAAAATATGGTCCAATCAAAACTAACTTCCCCACATGTTAACTCAGTTGATGAAGTGGATATGACTCATTTAGTGAAATACAGAGAAAGTGTTAAACATGATTTTAAGGCCAGAGAGGGATTCTCTCTTACATATACTCATTTTATTATGTACGCCATGATTCATGCTTTAAAAGAGCACCCAATGGTAAATGCTTCAGTAGATGGAGATAATATCGTTGTGAAAAAAGATATTAATCTTGGTTGCGCTGTTGCTGTTCCAGGTAACGGACTAGTCGTTCCTATTGTTAAAAATGCTGATGGTCTTAATGTAACTGGACTTGCTCGTAGGGTAAATGAACTAGCTCATATGGCCAGAAACAAAAAACTGACTCTTGATGAACTTCAAGGGGGAACGTTTACTTTTACCAATGTAGGGTCCTTTGGAACTCTTTTTGCAACACCTGTTATTTTACAACCACAGGTTGGAATTATGGCAGCAGGGGTAATCAAAAAACGTCCAATGATTATTGCTGATGATGCAATTGCAGTGAGGTCGATGATGTATTTAACACATACTTATGATCATAGACTTGTTGATGGTGAGCTTGGTGGTAGATTTTTAGCGACAGTTAAGAAGAATCTTGAAGAAATGGATCCTGCTTCTCTTTTTTAAATTTAAAGATTAAGGGAGTCTAAGCGTTTTTTTAGACGCTCTTCTATTCCAATATCTTTAGGATAATAGAATTTTTTCTTGATCCCAGAATAGTCTTGTTTAACAAATGAACCTTCAAAATTATGGGGATATCGATAATCTTTTTTATCAGGATGCATATTTCTTAAATGAGTAGGGACTTCTAAATTGGGAGTATTTCTCACAAAGTCTAAAGCAGCATCAATTGCCAGGTAACTGGCATTACTTTTAACAGTGGCAGCGAGATAAGTAGTTGCTTGTGATAAAATGATTCTAGCTTCAGGCATACCAACGTTTTGCACAGCCAGTAATGCATTAGTAGCAACGGCCAAACCTTGTGGATCAGCATTACCAATATCTTCAGAGGCAAAAATAACTAAACGTCTTGCTATAAAAACTGGGTCCTCACCGCCATCAATCATAACAGCTAGCCATAAAAGAGCAGCATCAGGATCAGTCCCTCTCATACTTTTGATAAAAGCAGAGATCACATCATAATGTCTGTCTTCGGCCTTATCGTAATGCCTTGAGTTTTCTTTTATAAATGAGAGTACTTGGGTTGTTTCAAGTTCATCCCCAGCTAGGTGCTTATGGTAGAGAACTTCAACTGTATTTAATGCCTTGCGGGCATCATGGGAGCTATAATCTGCTATTAAGTTCTTTAAATCATCGCTTATTGTAAAACTAAGCTCATCTATTGCCCGCTCTATAATCTTTAGGAGCGCCTCCTTAGAAAGACTTTGTAATTCTACAATTTGGGTTCTTGAAAGAAGGGCCCTATTGATACTAACTTTTGGATTTTCAGTAGTGGCCCCAATTAAAATAAAGTCCCCTGCTTCAACATGAGGAAGTAGGGCATCTTGTTGGGCCTTATTGAAGCGATGAATTTCATCAATGAAAATAATAGCTTTTTTTTGATAAAACTCTTGAGTTTCCTGAACACGTTTAATTAATTTTCTCAGTTCAGCTACACCTTGAAGCACTGCGCTGAATGAAAAGAATTCTAATTCAAAATTCTTACCTAATATATGGGCCAAAGTGGTTTTACCGCAACCTGGCGGTCCCCAGATAATAAGTGAGGGTAGGGATTCCCCTTTTAAATAGGGATAATTCTTAAAAAGTTCATTTTGCCCGAAATAATCACTTAGGCCCTGAGGGCGTAATCTATATGCCAGTGGAAGTGAAGGTTTGCTTTGTGAATTAGGGGTATCGAAGAGGGTATCCATATTGACTTTAACTCCCTAGGTGGCTAAATTATTGCCTCTGAACGGACTGTAACCATTTCAAACTCCCGAGTCAATTGGGATTTAGCGCTATGTTGAGGAGGTGATTTTTTTATGACATCAATTGAAATTTTAGTCGATGAAAGATCAGGGTTAGAGCGATCTTTAAAAAGATTTAAGAGAATGTGTGAATCTTACGGTGTTGTTAAAGAGTACAGAAAAAGACAAGAGTACAAAAAACCTTCTGTTCGTCTTAAAGAAAAACAAGAAGCAGCCACTAAACGTAGAATTAAAGCAAAATATAAGTCTTCTCGAAATACAAAAATCTAATAAGAAGGCCTCTTTAAGGGGCCTTTTTTAATTGAGCATAATTTTAAGAACCGATACCCATCGGCGATGCATTTGAGAAATTAACTTTAGAGTCTCTTTTGATGACTTTATATTTGATTTAGATATACGCGCATGAAAATCATTCCAGCTGAAATTCAAAGCTTCAATTTCTTTTTTTAAATATCCGTCATTCATTGTTCGAAGAACGAAGTAATCAATAGGACGCAAAAACGAATAATAAACCGATGAGAACAGCTTACCAATATCCTTGTCTGATAACGAAAAAAATAATGTTAAAAATTGAGTTGTGATGTTTTGAATATCATCATCAATCGCAGAGAGAGAATCATAAGCATTTAAGAAATCCTGAGAAAGAAAAATATGATGTCTTTCCAATTCAACACGAGTTTTCACAACTTGGGCATAAAGTTTTTTTAAAGGTTCAACCCAATGATAAATCTCTTGCAATGTTTTAGGGCCATTAATCTTAGTTTTCTTGGAGTTCTTTCCAATACTTTCTATATATGTAAAATTCTCAATATTAAGAAGATGTGTTTCAATTTTAGAAAAGAGTCCTAGGATCTTATGATGAAGTTTTTCACAATCCAATGTTGATTTCTTACAGCTTTTAATTATTTGATGCGAGGTGATTTGCGCATCCCTAAGAGCTTTTTGGATTTTTAAAAGTTCCGGGTAAAGTGGATTTAAAGAAGTGAAAAGGGTGAAGAATTCATTATGAATACTTCTAAGCTGAGGAATAATATAAACTCTAAACTCTCTTTCGGAGAGATTTAATTTTGTTTTATTATTAAAGTCAAAAGGACTATTTAAGGCAAAGGCCTTAAAACAAATAAGAACAATAAATAAACTTAGCTTCATGCTATCTACGTCCGTGTAATTTCTAACTCAAGATCTAGTCCATCGATTTCAAATTTATGAGCTAGACTGTCGTTTTTACTCTGAGTAAGTTCAGTCGTTAGAGTTTCTTTTGCAATATAATCCTTATGATTATTGATTGTATCTGTAAGAGACTCATTACCTGCAAACTTTATTTTTATTCTATCACTAACATTAAAGTTGAGATCCTTTCGTGTTTTTTGAATTCTATTAACGATCTCTCTCGCAAGACCTTCCTGGATGAGCTCAGGTGTAAGCTCGCAGTCAAGATCAATTGAAATTAAGCGATTAGACATAGCATTTGTGCCTTCTTTGGCCTCTCTGAAAACAAGGATTTCCTCTGGGCTAAACTCTTTTCCTTCAACCGTAACTGAACTTCCTGATTCTACAATAGTCAGCTCTGCACTAGATAAGCTTTCAATGAGTTTACGATATTTCCCAAATTCTTTTCCCAATTTTTTACCTAATAGGGGAGAGTTAGGTTTTGAATAAAGCTTAATATACTGATCTTCTGAAGTTGTGTACTTTATAGTTTTTATATTAAGTTCTGTCTTAATATAAAACTCGAGTCTTTTAATTTCATCTAATAAAGTTTGGTCTTTATGAATAATCGTAAGACAACTTAGCGGAGTTTTAACTTTAACTTTAACTTGATTTCTTTTTTGTCTGCCTAATAAAATTACTTGTTGCATTCGATCAACGGCATCTTCCAAAAGAGGGTTAATTAATTCTTCTTGAGCTAATGGATATGAACATAGATGCACAGACTCTGTCTTTTCTGCACCAAGTGACTTGAGGCCCTGAAAAATATGCTCAGCTAAAAATGGCGCAAAGGGAGCCATTAACGTTGAAATAGTTTTTATCGTTTTATAAAGAGTTGTATAGGCAGCCTTTTTATCATCTTTCAAGCCTTCTTCCCAAAAACGCCTACGGTTGAGTCTGATATACCAATTTGTTAAATCATCAATAAAAGAAAAAAGAGATGGGACAACATTATAGAGTTTGTAGGCCTCCATTTCCTGAGTAACATTTTTAGTTAATGTTTGAAGTTTTGATAAAACCCACTGGTCAGTAATGTTTTCACCTTGAAGTGAATCTTTTTCTGGTTGCCAACCATCTACATCAGCATAAGTTTTAAAAAATTTATAAGCGTTAAACCATGGAAGAAGAACTCTTCTTACCATGTCCTTAATACCATCATCAGTAAATCTTTGCTCTTCCGCCTTAACAAGTCCTGAGTTTATAAGATAAAGCCTAAGGGCATCAGCGCCGTATTCTTCAAGTAATGTGTCAGGAGGAGTAAAATTTCTTAAAGACTTACTCATCTTTTTGCCATCTGCGGCCAAGACCATTCCGTTTACAATAACATTTTTAAATGCAGGCTTTTTAAATAAAGCTGAGGAAAGAACTGTTAATGTATAGAACCAACCTCTTGTTTGGTCGAGTCCTTCAGCAATAAACTCAGCAGGAAAACCTTTTTCAAAAACCTCTTTATTTTCAAATGGGTAATGGATTTGTGCATAAGGCATTGAGCCTGATTCAAACCAGCAATCAAGTACTTCAGGAACTCTTTTATAAGTACCCACTTCACCTTCTATTTTAAACTCAATATTGTCAGTAAACTCTCGATGAAGATCAGAAAGCTCAACTCCTGAGAGTTCCTTGAGTTGGGCTATTGATCCGACACAAATCATATTTTCATTTTCATCATTAATCCAAATAGGAAGAGGTGTTCCCCAAACTCTATTTCGACTAATGGCCCAATCACGTGCGTTTTCTAACCATTTCCCAAATCGTCCTTCTTGAATATGATCTGGTACCCAATTTATTTGTTTATTTGATTCTATAAGTTGATCTTTAATTTTCTCTACGCTTACATACCAACTCGGAATAGCACGATAGATAAGAGGAGTTCCCGTTCTGTAGCAAAATGGATAACTGTGAACATAACTAGCCTGCTCATATAAGACTCCATTTTTTTTGAGGTCTTTAATAATTTCTTTATCAGCTTCTTTGACATGAGTATTGGCATAATCAATTACTTCATCTGAAAAATGCCCGTTATCTTTAACTGGACAAACAACACTTAAAACACCCGCTTCTTTCATGACTCTATTATCATCTTCACCAAAGCCAGGAGCATTATGAACAATACCTGTTCCAGATTCAGTAGTTACATAATCATCAACAAAAACTTGGAAACAGCCATCAGCTTTTAATTGAGAAAAATAATTAAAAAGAGGTTGGTAGGTTTTACCTTTAAGATCAGAACCTTTGAGTTCTTCTATGATCTCTAATTTTTTCTTTTTTCCATAATGTTCGAGTCTGGCCTTAGCCAAGTAAATATTTTTACCAAGCTCCTCATCTTTTACTTTTACATATTCAATCTCTGGACCTACACAAAGACCAAGGTTTGAGGGCAAGGTCCAAGGAGTTGTTGTCCAAGCTGCAAAATAAGCATCCTCATCATCTAATTTAAAAAGTACTGTTACAGATGGATCCTGAACATCTCTATAATCTAGGCCCGCCTCAAAATTAGAAAGAACAGTCCCAAGTTTTGTAGAAAATGGGACAACTTTAGTTCCCCTATAAACAAGGCCTTTATCCCATAAACTCTTGAGGGCCCACCAAACACTTTCCATAAAAGGTGTGTCCATTGTTTTATAATCATTATCAAAGTCTACCCATCGGCCCATACGGGTAATTGTCTTTCTCCATTCGCTTGTATATTTTTGAACAATAGAGCGGCATTGGTCGTTATAGCCTTTAACACCAAGTTCTTTGACTGCATCTTGAGCACTCATTCCAAGCTTTTTATCAATTTCGTTTTCAACAGGTAGTCCATGACAGTCCCACCCAAATCGCCTTTCTACATAATGACCTTTCATTGTGAAGTATCGTGGAGCAATATCCTTAAGTGTGGAGGCAAGTAGGTGTCCATGGTGTGGTAGTCCTGTCGCAAATGGAGGACCATCATAAAAAATATAGGGAGCTTTGCCCTTAGTTTGCTCTAAAGACTTCTCGAAAATTCTCTGTTTTTCCCAAAATTCAATAGTTTTATGCTCAGCCTCAACAAATGAGAATTGTTCACTTAACTGGCTCATAGAAACTCCTTCAAATAGGTCATTATCCTACCACTAAGAGTTTGCCTTGAAAGGCCAGTTTTTCCGCTTATTTCACTTCTCTACAGAGAAGGTTCAAGTCAGACGAAAAGAAGTTATGTATTTATTGAAAACTATCTTGATAGGCTTGATCGGTTTTAACTTAAGTTTTGCAGCTGGTGTAGGCAAGTTTAAGAGAAAAACGACTATTAATTGGGATAATATTGGCGAATCCACATGGCTAAGCTTTGCTCATTGGAAGGATCAAGTAAAAAAAAGAGGGGACTCACCCAATTGGGAGGTTGCCTATCGAGAACTTAATTACAAAGAGCCTTTCGCTAGAGTGATCTCGTGCGTTGGTATATGTAAGCTTTATCGTGGAGTTAGATCTACAAAGGCCTCAACCAGGTCTTTGATCAGAGAAGGTGATGAAATTCACACCACCAATGATTCTTATGCATGGGTTTATCTATTTGATGGAACTCTTGTTCGAATTTCACCAGAGACCTCTCTCGCATTTAGAGAGTTTAATGTTGGGGTAGATAGTTTTTTTGTATTTTTAAAATTAATAAAAGGTCATTTTTATCATTTGAATAGAGACACCTCTCAGGTCAAACCAAGTAAACTTGCAGCAACTGATCAAATATTTTTACCTCTAACCTATGATCAAAAATACTCAAAAGTGACCAAACGAACCATTGACCCAAAAGATCTTGAAAGTTTCTTAGTAGATTTTAATCCCTATGAGCAGATTTATGAAAATTTAAACTCATCTATAGCAAGCTTTAACGGGACAAGATCAATTAGACCTACACTAAATTTAATTGCACTTCCTAATGGTACCTTGTTTGGCAATGGGTTTGATATGGAGGTTTTCTACGAACCTGGTGGCAACGGAGTTTTTAAACAGCATAATAGAGCAAAGTATCTACATCAAAGTCCATTGGTAGGTTTTTCGGGAAACTTTATTTTTAGAAATAGCAATAACGAGGTAAAAAAACAGGCCATTGAAGTAGATGCGACTTATAGGATAAATGAGGAGGGAACTGAGTTGGATGAAGCGGACCAATTTTTTACATCCTCTGAAAAATTGATAAGAAGAATCCCATCAATAATGCTTTTAAGAGAAGAGTGGCTGAATCGATACAGCTTTGAG
>CAYGJN010000024.1:0-25863 GCA_964350135.1 uncultured Bacteriovoracaceae bacterium
GTAGCTGCTTTAGCTGCGGGCTATCAGGATTAGTCTTCCATACAAAGATAAATTTTCGATTGTTCAATTTTTGCATCTAAGAGAATTTTCTCAACTGATTTAAGTATATTAAGTCTATGGGGTTTAGAGTAGCGAACCTTATTATCAAAGCTTGTAATAAACTCTTCTTGTAATAGCTTTGAATCGGGATAGTTTTTTTTCATTTGAGAAAATACATCTTTAGTAAATCTAACAACCCCTAATGAGATATATTCAATGAGCTCAGGTTTAACTGATTTTAATATTTGATCAACCAGGCTTGTATAATTAGTTTTAAAATCCTGTGCATAGATGATGGGGTCAAGATGAATTCCTATTTTATGCCCATGGTTTGCTAATTGTTCAATGGCATTGAGCCTATGAGTGAGTCCAGGGGTCTTACGGTCATAGTCTTTTAATTCATTAGCAGGTGAAAGAGAGAAGCTAACGATGGTATTACTCAGAGGCTTTAGTTGTAAAAGAGGGCGGATATTTGCTGACTTACTTCTTAGCTCTAAAAGAGCATTAGGGTTGTTTTCAAAAAAGTCCCAATACAAGGGAAGCTCATTTGTTATATGGGCCAAGGCCAAACTGTCGCTAAACTCACCTGCATGAAACCAAACCCTCGTTTGATTATGATTAAGAGTAATCTCTTTCATCTTAGCTATGATCTGGTCATGATTTATAAAAAAGACCAAGTCAGGTGAATGGAAATATCCCTGCAGATAACAATATTCACATTCATAAATACAATTATAAGCATGAATATAATAATAATGAGGCTCTCCACTTAGACCATAAGCCGCAGGAGCTTCTTTTACTAACTCACCCTTTTTTTCAGCAATAAAAAGATTGAGATTGTCTCTTTTTTGCAAGTAAGGCTTTTTAACTTTCCCCCATACATTATCATAGCGATCGAGATATTGAATATTGCCTTTAACTTTCTCTAATATTTTTAGTGTCTGTGGATGGTCTGCAATATCTTTTTCAATAAAAATATTATTGAACATCTTGTCCCTCAAGGATCTCTTGTATTTGAGAAATAGGTATTTTTTGCATGAACTCAAGTTTATGTATCAAGTCCTCTTGAGATTCTGTTTCTAGAATTATTTTAACTCTACTAGACTCGAGTTTAGAATCAGTAACAATTTCAATAGAGTTTGTAGTAAAAGGTTTTGTAAGGCTCTCTAGTTTTCTTTTAACCTTAGTATTGTAAGGGGACCTAAGTTCTTTCATCATTTCTAAGAGAGCAATTGTTCTTTTTTTAGGATGACCCTCTATCGTTGTAAACTCTGAAAAATTAATAAGGTCTTTTAGGTGCTTGTCGTATTTTATTTTAAGAGCATGATATAAGCTTTTGTAAGTTCTTTTCATTGATTCAGTAAAATAAAATCCTTCTGGTAATATATCATCGTGTATGTTTTGAAGTTTTTGATCTTTGAGTTCTTTGAAAAAGCTCCATAGCATGACTGAATACTCTTTTCCTTTAGAGCTAACAAAGTCACAAATGTTTTCATTAGAAAAATCACTGATAAGCTTATGTGAGCTCCAAGGAATATTAAATTGCTTGCAGGCAAATGCAATGGCCCATAACTCACGGTCTACAATATGTGCAAAACATGCGAGGTGAGATTTCTGTTTTGGATCATGAATTCTTTGATTGCTTGTTATACAATCATAATTACCATTGCCACTAAAAGATTTAAATTCTAGATCATTATTATGAGCTCTATAAACAGTCCTTATATCAATAATTTGATTTAAGTTAAGATCATCTTTAAGGGCTCCACAAACTCCAAGGTTTATAACCTCATCAATCTTAAATTTTCCCAATAGGTAGGAGCAGTAACCAAGAGCATTCTCTATGCCTTCTCCTAAAATTGCGACAAGTAGATCATCGTTTCCATAGAGTTTACCTTGTTCGATTGATTCAAGGTCGAGATTGACAAGAAACTCATTGGCCTCATTTCGATGTGCAAAAGCTAGTAGTTTCAATAGTTTACCATTAGTTTTATTTTAGTCTCGCGCATTATATAACTCACAACTATGATGATGTATAGAAATCTTGGATCAACAGGTCTTAAAGTCTCAGAAATTGCTATGGGTACAGCTTCTTTATCCGGAAGAGGTGGTGGCTATGGTTTTGGTGAAATAGGTGATGATGAATCCATAGAGCTTGTAAAATATGCTCTTGATAAAGGAGTAAATCTCTTTGATACAGCTCCTATTTACGGCTTTGGACTTTCAGAGAAAAGACTAGGGCAAGCTTTAAAATCTCATAGAGAGAAAGCGATTATTATTAGTAAATCTGGTATTACATGGCACTCTAATAAAAGGGTTAATCAAACAAATGATCCCAAGATTGCTCAAAAGATGCTTGAGCAGAGTTTGAAAGATTTGCAAACAGAGTACATTGATATCTATATGGTTCATTGGCCTGATAAAGATATTGATATACGCTATACCCTTGAGTTTTTTAAAAAGGCTCAAGACCAAGGTAAAATAAAACATCTCGGTCTTTGTAATACTAATATGACTGATCTTAAGCTTTCAAAAGAAGTATGTTCAATTGAAGTTGTCCAATCAGAGTTTTCACTTTTTAATCAAAAAATTAAAAAAGATCTTTTTGATTACTTAAAAGAAAATCAAATTGGTTTTTTAAGTTGGGGGACTCTCGATAAAGGAATTTTAACAGGCTCAGTTAATAAAAAGAGAGTCTTTTCAAAAGAAGATGCTCGTTCATGGGCACCTTGGTGGAAAAAATCAAATAAAGATCAGAAAATGGAAATCATGGAAAAGGTTCTCCCTTTTTTAGAGCAAAAAGGAGTAAGCCCTACACATCATGCCATTGGTTTTAATTTAGCTCATGAGGTACTTAGTTCATGTCTTTGTGGTTTTAAATCTAAGGAGCAGTTAGATAGTTTAATAAGTATATATGACGATTTTGATAAGCAGGTTCTTGAACTAACAAAGGAATACTTTCTTGAGTTTAGTTAGTGTTATTATTCCGACCTTTAACAGAGCGCAACTTTTACCTAGAGCAATTGAATCAGTTTTAGGGCAAGACTACAAAGAGATTGAGCTTATCATTATTGATGATGGCTCAACGGACGATACACAAGAGCTTCTTGAAAACTATCCAAAGATAAAAATACTAAGAACATCAAATCAAGGTATATCAAAAGCAAGAAACCTAGGTATCAAAGTAAGTAGGGGAGAATGGATATGCTTTCTTGATAGTGATGATATGTGGTTGCCATCAAAATTAAGCTCTCAAGTTAAATACGCTCAACAATTTCCTCATTTAAAATTAATTCACACAAATGAGCTTTGGGTTAGAAATGGTGTGAGAGTAAATCAGATGAAAAAACATCAAAAAGCTGGTGGTTTTATTTTTGAGAAGTGCCTGCCTTTATGCCTTATTAGCCCATCAACAGTGATGATCCACCGTAGTGTTTTTTCTAAGATAGGAGACTTTGATCCAGAAATGACTGTTTGTGAGGATTATGATCTTTGGCTAAGAATTACTAAAGACTATGAGATTGGCTATATCGAAGAAGCTTTGATTCAAAAATACGGAGGGCATGAGGATCAATTATCAAAAAAATACAAGGCAATGGATTATTATAGAGTTAAGTCTCTTGTGAATATTTATAATTCAAATCTTTCAGTTCAGCAAAAAATACTTGTTAAAGAGCAAATATTAAAAAAATGCGAAATACTTTTAAGGGGTTATAAAAAGCATAATAACCTTGAAAACTATAATGAAGTCTCAGTTATTTCATCTACTTTGAAACTATCATCTGAGGCTTGAAGTCAGCACAATCTATTTTTTTCTTCGTTTTAATAAAATCTTCTAAAGCGAGAGCATCTGTAAAACCAGTATCAAAATAACTAGGCAAAGGTCTTACATCCATATAACCTTCCTTTCCTTGAGAAATGAAATTATTTAAGGCCACCTTATAATTTTTAGAGCTATCGATGTCTTTCCCATTGATTTTAATATTACTAACTTTATTATTTCTTCCAATTTTAAAACTAATACCATCAAAATGTGGGAAGGCACCATTATCAGAGGTGTCGAGTCTTGCGATAGTACCTTCTAAAAATAATTTCACCTGAGGTGCAGTAAGTGAAACACTAACAATCGTATTTCCAAATGGATGAATTTGATAAACATCTTGTAGCTTAATAGGACCTTTTGGAAGAGAGTTTCTAATGCCACCACCATTTACAATAGCAAAGTCCGTTTTAGCTTTTACTTTTTGTGCTCGTGCGAGAAGAGTTCCAAGAGGTAGTGTTCTTGAGCGTACTAACCTTCTTGAACCATCGAGTAAACAATTAGAGCTTCCTATAACTTCACTCATTCTTTCTTGGGCCTGTTGATAATAAGGGCTTAAAAGACTTAGCATCTTTTGACTTTCTTCAATCTTTACATCGGACTTATAATTTACAGGAATAAGTTTATAGTTTTTATAGTTTACACCTTTCTCTGTTATCTCAAGATCAAGTCGACCTACATACTTGCCCCATTCTTCAGCTTGTACAATTCTTGTGTTGTTAACAACATCAGGAGTAAAAAGAGCTTTTTGTGTATGCCCACCAACGATAAGGTTAATTCCTGGAACTTGTTTTGCGAGAGTAACATCTCCTGGAGCCTTTGCTCCATGATTACCACTTGGATAATGACCCATATGAGTCACAACAATAATAAAATCTGGTTTTTCACTTGTTTTAATTTGAGGAATAAGTTTTTTGGCTTCATCTACAGCATTACTGAAATCAACATCTTTTAGATTTTGATCCATGGCCATCTTTAAAGTGTCTTCAGTAGTAAATCCAATAATGGCAATTTTAACTCCATGTATTTCTTTAATGATATAAGGGGCAAAGACTCTTTTCTGTGTACCTTTATAGTATATATTAGCTGAAAGAAATGGAAAATTGGCCATATCCTTTTGTTTTAATAAAACCCCAAGAGGGTTATCAAATTCGTGATTCCCAACGGCCATGGCATCATATTTTAAAAGATTCATTCCTTTAAAATCTGGTTCTGCATTAAAAAGATCTGACTCTGGGGTTCCTGTATTAATATCCCCACCTGATAAAAGAAGAACCTCTCCGCCCTCGGCCTTCACTTCCTTTCGAATCTGTTCAACAAGAGTCAGTCGAGCAGCCATTCCCATTCCACCCTTTGAGTCTTTCCAGTATTTACCATGATGATCATTTGTATGCAGAACGGTAAGTTTGAGGTTTTTTTGTTTTGGTTCAGACTGACAAGATACGCCTAATACAGCGATTAATACCAATAAGATAAATTTTTTCATGAGAGGCCTTAGTTGTAATTAATGATTAATCGATTTCACAATTTTCTAAGGTGTAGCGAGCACCATTGTCAATATAATGGCCTCTTCTAAGATGACGGTCTACAAGAATCTTTTTACGGATATTCTGACCTTCATGAGATTTTACTAATTTTAATTGTAATTCATTGGGAGAATTAATGATGGAGCTAAAATAATCACTTGGATTTTGATTAATATTTTTAGCAATAGATCTTTGATTAATAGTTACTATAGCGTTTATGGCCACATCAAATTTTTCATTCTTTGCTGAGTGGATTAAAAGATATTTCGTTGAATTTTGATTTGTGCCAAAATTAGTAAGTTCGCATTTAATATTGGTACTTGAAAAACCAATTGTGCTAAAAGCGAGTAGGAATATAATCTTCATAGTATTGCTCCAGGCATTTGATGCCATTTCACGGAGCTAGACTAGAACAGAAGAGATTTTATGGAAGAGCTTTAGTAATACTTACTTGCTCTAAGGTATTGAAATGTCGTATCTCATTTATAGAGAAGAGCTAAATCCATCATTTAAAGACTTTGGAATAGATATTCCTATGAAAGAGTCTCGCTATAAAAAGTCATTTGATTTACTGGCCTCACATGAGCAGCTAGGGCCTTTGCAAAATTTATGGCACTACGATCAGGATTGGAGTGATTTTGACTTTGAAGAGCTTTCTCTGGCCCATACTGAGCACTATTTAGAACGTCTTCAAAACTCAACTAAAGAAGTGATTTTTGAGACGTATCAAATTGATAAACTTCTCGATAATCCTAAAAGACCTCTTGAACATATGCTTAAGCGCATGCTTGGAAATGTTCAAGGTACCTTAACTGCTTGCAACCAAGCTTTGGACCTTGGGTTAGGATATTTTATGGGAGGAGGAATGCATCATGCCTTTAGTGATAGAGGGCAAGGTTTTTGTCTCGTAAATGATGTTGTACTGGCCATAAGAAAATTACAGAAAATAAAAAAAATTAATAAGGCCCTTATTATAGACCTAGATGCTCATAAAGGTGATGGGAGTGCAGAGATCACACAAAATGATCCCAGTATTTTTACTATGAGTATTCATATGGCAAAAGGTTGGCCCTTAGTTGATCCTTACTCGCCAAAGAGTTATTTACCTAGTGATCTTGATATTCCAGTTTCTAATTCTCAAGAGTATCTGGAAAAATTACGTAATGGACTTTTACAGCTACCACTTGATGTGGATATTTGCCTAGTTGTATCAGGGGCTGATCCCTATGAATTAGATGAATTAGAGAGTACTCAAACTTTGCAGCTTAGTTTAGAGCAAATGATGCAAAGAGATTTAATGGTTTATAATTTCTTAAAAGAGAACTCTATTAAGCAAGCTTATTGTATGGCCGGTGGATACGGAGAAAATACTTGGAAAGTTTATTATCAATTCTTAGAATACCTTTTACTTGATCAACTTAAGCTAAATCCCCAAAGATGATAGCAAAAAAGCAAACCATAAAAGCTTATTAAAAACCACATTCCTTTTTGTGCTAAAGGATATCTCAGCCTTAAAATAATAATGAGTAAAGCAGGAATTGTAATACTGCCCTTGATAAATAGTAGTGAATTGATTCCATGGTTTAGATAAAACCAATTTAAAAAAGGATTTGCTTCAGCTGCGCCGTTAGCAAGATGAAGGCTTGTAAGTAGGCCATCTAAAATTATAAAAAAGCAAAGAAGAGCAATTGCTAAGTATTCTTGAGAATTAAATTTATCTACATAAAGCTCATCTCTATCCCTTCTAATTATTTGCCTTCTACCCCAAAATAAGTAGGGAATAGATTGGATAGGTGAGTTTTTACGACGTTCAAGTGTTCTTTTTTTCATCAGTATTTAAGAAGCAAACAAGATGCCAGAAATAATCTACAAACCCTGGAATTTTCATAGTCAATTCTGTCTAAAGCTTGAACTGTCTAATAAATAAACAGTACTTGAACCTTGGATTTTAAGGTTTATATAGAGCAAGTATCAAAATGACATCGGCCGAAAATAGATGTAAGAAATCCTTGTAAAATTACTTTTGAGATTCCCATTGTTGCCCATAAATTTCAAGCACTTAAGGCTGTAACGAGATCGGAGCGGTGAGTCTATCAAAGGTGTAAGATTTGGTGAGTAAAAATTATTTGATTAACAAGGTTGGGTATGGAATTTTGCATTATCAAATCCCATGGAGAGGATTTGTTAGGGAGAGAAAATGTATCGTTCAATCATCACATACTCAATTGCACTTGCATCTTGGTCAGCACTATCTGCAGATCAATTTATTGTTAAGTACAAAGAAGGTTTTAATCCATCGAAGCAAAAAATGGGTCTTCGCTCAGCAGGGTCCTTAACTCTTGGTAGAAAGATTAAAAATACTAAGAATTTATATAGTGTGAAATTTCCAATGGCCTTAAGACCAATGGCCATCGAAGAACAATTAAAAATATTAAAAAGAATGCCAGAAGTTGAAATGGCGCAACTCGATCATGTGGTTACTCATCGTGGAAGTTTTTCTGAAGAACCAAATGACCCTGAAAATATAAATCTTTGGGGTTTAATGGACTTAGCAGATGATAATATTGCTAGTTCAAGAGCATCAGAAGCTTGGGCCGAGTTTGGAACAGGTGGAAAGAACGCTTTTGGTGAAGATATTGTTGTCGCAGTTATTGATGGTGGATTCGATATTTTGCATGAAGACCTAGTTGATAATATTTTTACAAATAATGACGAGATTCCTGGTAACGGAGTCGATGATGATAAAAATGGTTATATCGATGATGTTAACGGTTGGAATTTTGCACATGATAGCGACAAGATTGAAGTTGCCTCTCATGGTACCCACGTTGCAGGAATTATTGGTGCAAAAGGTAACAATCAAATTGGTATCACAGGAGTTAACTGGGAAGTAAAAATACTTCCAATCCAAGTAAATCTACGAGCGCCTCTTAGAACATCAGAAATTATTGAAGCATACTCATATATTTTAGAACTTAAGAAACTTTATCTTAAGAGTAATGGTAAAAATGGTGCAAATATTGTTGCTACAAATTCTAGTTTTGGAATTGATGGAGCAGATTGTAACTCAGAGGATTTTCCAATCTGGAATAGAATGTATGACAAGCTTGGAAGAGCAGGGATTTTAAGCGCCGTTGCTACAGCTAATCAATCTTGGAATGTTGATGATGAAGGCGATGTACCGAGTGCCTGTGATAGTGATTATATAATTTCTGTTACAAATACAGGCATGAATGGAAAGCTTCGTTTTGCAGCTTGGGGTGAAGACTCAATTGACTTAGCAGCTCCCGGGCAAAGTATTTACTCAACGATGCCAGATATGGACTACTCATTTAAAAGTGGAACCTCAATGGCCACTCCTCACGTGGCAGGTAGTATTGCTTATCTTCATAGTGTAGCTGGTGAAACTTTTGCTGATCTTGCGATTTTTGATCCAGGTGCAGCAGCTTTAGAAATAAAATCGGTAATAATTGATACAGCAAGACCTCTAGATACTCTTAGAGGGTTTGTTAAAACTGGTGGAACTTTAGATATCTACGAAGCGGCTTCTGTCGTTAGTAATTTATAATTCTTAATATAAAATCAGGATCCAGTTGATAGAAACTGCATCCTGATTTTTTTATTTGATCTCAATAAATTATTTAAATATAAAATGATACTTATAAGTCATGGGCCATATCGCGAGGCTTTGGTCGGAAGTACTTTCGAGGAGAGTAGTCTGCAAGATCGCTAACTTTAGTCATATAAATACAGGCGTACTTAGCAACTTGTCCTGCAAGACGGGACTCTTCAGCACCTGAGCGCATAATCTCTCCCCAGTAGGGATTGAATCCTTTTTCATATTGAATAATATTAACTTCAAGTTTTTCATCAATCTTTTTTAACTCTAAAAAAAGCTTATCTATTTGTGGCTTATTTTTTTTGTACTCCTCATAGAGTTTATTGACTTTGTCTTCAATAGCCTCTTTTTCAAGCATGTACTTATTAACATTAACAAGACGTTCTTTGTTTTTATGCCCGGCCTGGACTTCAGAGTCTAGCTCCTCTAGTACTAAAGCCGTTCTCCATTGACAGAATTTTTTTATTGAAACCACATCACCATAAATATGATCACCTAAGTAGAGAATTTGATCACCTTCAAGGTTGAAGTATTCCTGGAGCTCTAAGGAGTTTCCTCCTTGGTAGATACCCGTTTCAATATTATCTTCAACATTTGTTAATTGCTGTGTCTTAGGATCTAGTTTTAAAAAACGAGGTCTGCTGGTAAAAAATCTGGGCTTTGATGCATAGGTAATAGTTAGTTCAAAAAGGTCTCTCCAATCTTTATGCTCTTTTAAATGAGGAGTGAAAGCATAGTCGAGAAGTTTTTGTGTATAGAAATAATCAGAGTTTGTAGCGACAAATAATTTTTTTCCTGAACGTTTTAGTTTTTCTAAAGTTTGAGGAATAAGTGGATCTTGAATAATATAGCGATCAAGATCATTAAGAACATGAGTTTTAAGACTACCATCTCTGTGGGCAAGGTCAATTTGTTCTAAAATATCTGCTGCTATTTGTTCATAGTCATGAGTGATTTTGTTTTGGTCTTTAAGATCGACTAATTGAGCAAACAAAACTGCATGAGAAATTGAAAAGGCTGTGTCCACTGGCATAAATCGCTGATCATTCAGGTCTATAACCTCGCCGCGATACATTTCTTTTTGTTTTCTGTGCTCGATTTCTTTGGTGCCATGAAAGGCTTTTTTAATTCTTCCATAAAGGCTAATCTTTAAAGTATTCCCGAATCTCTGGTCTAGAACTAGCCCTCGAATGGCCCGATTAAATTCAAATTTTAAATTTTTAAGCTCATTTGGATAATTAAGATTTTTAATAAGTTTGCTGACTACATTATCATATGTTGCCTGCTCAAAGGCCTGGGTATCATATCTAACGATGGTATAATCCATATCAAAGCCAATGGCCTGGATATTTTTAAGGTTCAAAGTTCTATTAACGTAAATACTCATAAGCTGCCCATATTCCTGCGTCTTTTTTATTTAGACGTTTCTAGCTTTATTGTTCAAAAAGTTTGAGTCCCTGTAAAATGAAATTCGAACTAAATGAGGTTTATATGAAGTTCTTAGTATTTTTATTCCCATTTCTGATTTTTGCCAATCCTGCTAAAAGAGGTGAGGAAATAGCTGTCTTGATTGAAAAGGCCGGTGAAGGTTATAAATCTGAAACCTCCCAGATGAAAATGATTCTAATGGATGCTTATGGTAAAGAGCGTATAAGGGCCATGCGAGGCAAAGTCTTAGAACTTAAAAATGGTTCAAAGTCGATTAGTATTTTTGATAGGCCTGCAGACGTGAAGGGCACTAAAATGCTTACCTGGTCATATCAAGATAAAGAAGATGATCAATGGATATATCTTCCAAGTTTTAGAAGAGTGAAAAGAATTAATTCCAGAAATAGATCTTCATCTTATATGGGCTCAGAGTTTAATTACCAAGATCTTGGTTCTCAGGAACGTGAGCGTTTCAATTATAAATATCTTGGTGACGAAAATGATTATTGGAAGCTCCAGAGAATTAAAAAAGGTGAGTCTGCCTACTCTAAAGAAATACTTTGGGTACATAAGGAAAAAATGACTGTTCTTAAAACAGATTATTACGATCAGGGAGGGAAACTTTTAAAGAAGGCAAAGTTTCTAGACTATAAAACCCATACTGTTAATGGGAAAACTTTCTATCGACCTTATAGGTTAGAGATGCATAATCTGTTGAATCAAAAGAAATCAATTATTGAATGGAGTGAGAGAAAACTTGGAGCAAAAGTATCTCCAAGAGAATTAGATAAAGAGGCATTAAAATAATGCATTACTTATTATTTGCTTTATTTGTTTTTAATTTACACGCACAGGTCCAAAGCTTAACAGAAATCTCCTTTGAAAGCCGTTTCTATAAAGATGATAATGATCCTACAACTATTGATAAGGGCAATACTTTTTCGGTTAGAGCAGATCTAGAGTACTCAAAAGATAAATTCAAAGGAAAGTTTATTGGAAGCTTTCGCCATGATTTTGAAGACCCTGCTCGGGATTTAAAAAACCTTGAAGATTTATGGGCAGAGTATCGTAGTGGGAGGTTTAGTCTAAGGCTTGGCAATCAAGTTCTTAACTGGACAGCACTAGAGGCTTTTCACCCTGCAGATACTATTAATAGTAGAAGCTTAGATGGAGAGGTTGAAAATTTTCCTAAGCTTGGTGAGCTTATACTTAAGTCCAATTATGAAATGGCTGGATTTAATTTGACGGCCTTATACATGCCTCGATTTGTTGAGCCAAAACTACCTTTTGAACAAAACCGCTTAGGAAGTAATGTGAATATTTGGGATATTGCCTTTTATGATGGAAGACATAAATCTCAAGATCAATGGGTAAATCAATATGCTCTAAGGCTTACGGGCCTCTTATGGGGAGGAGATCTGGCCTTAAATTTTGTTCACCATATTGATCGCTCTAATGGAGTGGCTGAAGTTTTAAATGATGGGAGTTATAGAGTTAATTATTTCAGAAAAAAACAAGCGTCTTTTACATTTGAGCGACCAATAGCAGATTTTTTATTTAAACTAGAGGGGGCTTTTAATGATTACGAGTCAACTCCTCTAACGACATTAAGAGGAGAATTTGAATTAAAAGATCATGGACTTATTGCTAATGGCTTTGAGTATGGTTTTGAACATCAAAGTGGACTGGAAAGTATTTTTCTTTTTGAGGCCCAATATCTTTTTGGAGCTGATCAAGATGAAGCAGTTCTTTTAAATGCTTTTCAAAGTGATATTCTTCTTGGATATCTACTTTTATTCAATGATATTAACTCTAAAGAGTTAAAACTTACTCTTGTTACTGATTTTATAAGAGAGGATCAATATATTTTAAACTTTAGTTACTCTCAAAGACTAAATGATCAATGGAAGTTATCTGTAGGAAGTCGTTATATCGATGCAACTCCAAGAGATAGATTAACAATTCTTTTCATTGGAGAAATCCCTGATCCAAAAGGAATTGAAACTTATGATCAAGACCATCAGGTGTGGCTAAAACTTTCGAGGTTCTTTTAATGCCACTTGGAAAAACTCATGACAAAATGAGCTATCTTATTTGCATCGCTGCTAGTATCACTCTTTATACTTATCATTTGCGATTAGATTTTCTTGTCCTTTTCAGTATTGGTTGGTTAGTGGCCACATTATTCTTTTCACCCGATCTAGATATAATGCCAAAAAAAAGAAGTTTTCTCCTCGCTCCTTTTCTCTATCCATACTCTTTGATTTTTAAACATAGAGGGGTCTCTCATAGTATTTTCTTAGGCACACTTACTAGGGTTATTTACGGAATTTTAGTTTCACTTTTTATTATCTATATTCTTTTTGAGATGGGTAAAATTGAGCACTCACCAGAAACTGCCTGGGAAGGACTTATTTTTTATTTGAAAAACTTTGATATTGGCCGGGATGAGTATCGATATCTAGTTTGGCCTTTTCTAGGAGCTTGGTTGTCAGACTTAGTTCATATAGCTCTTGATCGTTTATTTTAATTAATTTAAAGGAGTCATTATATGGGCGTCAATTCTGTGAATTATTTTAAAACGCTCGCTAGTTATTTTATTTAGTAAAACCTTATGTTCATTATCAAATCGTTGGACTTCATCTTGAGTTAAACTAGCTCCAATACCTCTTGAAGCACGTATTCGTCCTCTCCAAGACTCACGATCAAATTCAATACCTTCATCATAGCAAAAAAAACCTTTTACTCTAAAATCATGGCCCAATCCAGGATAGCCTGGGTTTATATCTCCTTTATAACTATGGCCTGTCCATTGTGGATTATATTTCAAGATTAATTCTTCAGATGCTTTTGCAATTGGTGATAAAAAAGGCATCCATGAAAAATGAGTAGTCACCAATACACCATCAGGCTTTAAAAATTTTTTAATAAGTGGAATGACCTTAGCTTGATCAAAATACAAAAAACATTGATTAGCAGTAATAATATCAAAAGATCGCTTGGGAAAATCAAGATCTTCTGTAGCACTTAGGATATAGCTAATATCTAAGCCTTGCTTTTGGGCATTGGATTTGGCCATATTGATTTGGTCTTGAGATATATCTGAGCCCGTTACTATGCATCCAGATTTTGCAAACTCAAGGGGCAAAAAGCCTGTGCCTGTTCCAAGGTCAAGAATCTTTTGGCCTCTAAGGCCGATATCGAGGGCCTTAAGCTTGCGATAATAGCTCTTGGGTGGACCTGGGCGGTAAGTCGCATAGTCTATTGAGGTTTTACCCCAATCAACTTCTCTGTCTTTATCAATTGCTTTTAGACCAATCATAACTTTATGAGTACCTAGAAATTATTTTTAAGGCAATATTATTTAATGCCAGCTTTTCTGGACATTTTTAAAGGTTCTTTCTCATTATTTTAAAGGTTAAGTAGTTGAAATAACGTGAAAATGTATTTTGAGGCATAATCTTCAAACGCACAACGCTTTAGCAAAGGAAGAAAATTATGTTTATCAAGATCTTGGCCTGTGAAAATTTTAAGAAAAAATATGTAGTGGTTGGTGAGGACCATGGGAGCTTTTCTGTTATTGACGGAGAAGGCAATTTTGAGCAGTTCAATAGAACAAAGCTTGAAGTAGATAGTTTGAATGAATTTTCTGTTGATGATTTTTATCTTCATGAAAATTGTCCAAAAATTAAAAATGCAGTTTTAAAACACCGAGTAAATATTGAAAAATCTAATATCGAAGATTTTCTAGGTTTGGATTTTAAACCAGTGGGAAATCAAGGGACATCTTTTTTAAGTACAACAAAAGATACATCTCTTCATTTTTATTATGCTCAATATAATGCCGCTAGTGAGTCTTGCTCAGTGAAGATCTCCCAAAGTGAGTTGAGTACATTAAGTGATGGTCTTAGAGAAGTTGTTGTCTTAGTACTCGAAGAGTTTGGCAATCTTTATCTAGATGGCCAAAAGATGAGGGAATACTTAAGCACCATAAAGCCTGAAAATAAAAAAGGTAGAAAGTTTTGGACTTTGAATATTAATTACCAGGAGTTGATCTCTGTAAGTGGTCATCCTAATTTTCAGTTTTATTCTGATAATATTCAATACGTACAAAACTTTAGCCAAGCAGAATTTACAAATAATATTGTTGATCTTGATGTGATTCGCCAAATCCGAAATATTCAGACTACTCAAGAAAGGAGGGCCAAGGGAGTCACATTAAGAAAGTCCGCCTAATTTCTTCCTCTGTGCGTTTTCGGCCTGGACTTATTCAGTCTGGGCCATTTAACGCGTAGCTTTTTTGTTATTTCCTAATACCTTTTGTCTTTAAGCTCTGTGCTTCCTATAATCATTTGAATGATGAGGAGGAAGTATGAAGGGACTTATTCTGTGTCTTTTCTTTGCCGGACAAGCTTTTGCAAATTCAGTATATGAGTCACAAAGTGATTTTATTATAGCTCTTAGTATTGAAGGAAAGCTGCGCTCAAAGCATGAGTTTATTGAAAGCTCTAAGAAGACTTTAGAAAACATTTTGGATAGAAATGGAATTTTTCTAGGCAGAGACCAAGAACAATACCATCCTCTTTCATATAATTATGATCATTATATCGCTGTCTTTAAAGTTTCGCTTCCTTCAATTTTAACTGCTGATATGATTATTACTGAGCTTGAGCAAGAGTATGAAGTTTATTGGGTTCATGCGAACCTTATTTATGAAGGGGACTTTGCCGATTTCTCTGTTAATGACCCTGCTGTTCATGAGCAGTATTTTTTAAGAAAAATTTCTGCCTTTAATGCCTGGGATATTCAAGCAGGAGATAAAGATGTCATTGTTGCAGTAACAGATGATGGATTTGATATTAATCACCCAGACCTTATTAATAGTTTTCATATAAATGACCAAGAAGTTCCAGGCAATGGAATTGATGATGATAAAAATGGTTATATCGATGATGTTTTAGGTTGGAATTTTAATGGCAATAATAATGATATTTCAGATAATGAGTGGTTTGGTGATCACGGTACTCATATAACCGGTATTATAGCTGCTGGTGCTGATAATGGTATTGGTGGAGCCTCGGTTTCACCTGGTATCTCAGTTATGCCTCTTAAATTTTATGGTCAAAAAAGATGGAGCTCTGCCATGGTCTATGGAGCATTTTCTTATGCTGTAGAAAATGGTGCTAAGATTATTAATTGCAGTTATAGTGTTGATCTTTTTGTAGAGACAAGAGACCCCGTTTTCTTTAAGGCCATTGACTATGCTTATGAAAAAGATGTCCTTATGTTTATGTCTGCAGGTAATAATAATAAAACTGATAACTCTCGAATGGAGTTGGATAAAGTTCTTTTTGTTTCAAACTTAGATGAACAAGATCAAAAATATAAATGGTCAAATTATAGTTACCAAGTTGATATCGCAGCTCCAGGAACTAATATCTACTCAACAAGAAAAAATAATCGTTATGGTTCTAAAACTGGTACATCCATGGCCTCGCCTATTGCAGCAGCTACTGCTGCACTTATAATGTCAGAATTTCCAGGTTTAAGTGCTGAGCAAGTCGTGCATAAACTTGTAACTTCAGTTGATAAAATCTCCTCTGGAAATATACTTTATAATCATATGCTTGGTAGTGGGAGAGTGAATGCTTATTCTGCACTTGAAAACTCTATCAATCCTTTAAGCATAGAAGTTGCTGAGTTTAAAAATGGTTATAAAATAGATTCGGATAAATTAACTCTTGTGATTAAAGGTGTTGTTGGTGATTATAGCCAGCCTATTAGAATTACTTCTTTTGGCAATGATAATATTCTTCAAACATTGGATGATAATGAAATGGATTTTGATATCTATCCTGAAATGCTCAATATAGGTTCGAATTTTTTAGAAATTGATATATCACATTTTAGTGCAGGTCTTTATCATTTAAGTATCAACTCAAGAAACTTAGAAGATGTATTTGGATATGAACTAGATGGTGATAATGATGGTGTTGCTGGCGGTGATTTAGCTATTTCTTTTGAGAAAATTTAGAGTTTTCTAAAGGCAAGATGCTCTAGGATTTCATCAAGAACCTTCATTGCCTTCATCGCTCTTTTACTCTTATCTCGTTGAGAGAGTTGAAGAATTTCTCTTAGATCAACTTTGCAAGATTCAAGTCTTTCATGAGCTCTTTTTCTGACAATTGCAATAGCTTCTTGCAACTCTTCTTGTTGCCATGGGATCTGAGAAAAAGATTTTAATTTTTCTCTAAGATTAGGGTTTATTTTAATAAGTTCAAAAAGTACGGAGTTAAGAATGCCGTTGTTAATATCTTGATATTGATCTTTATCAAGCTCTTTTTGAAAATCAATGGCATCGTCAATTTCTTGAAAAGCTATTCCTAGTTTATGTCCAAAACTGCGAGTTTTTTCAATAATTTCTTCACTAGAGTTAGCGGCAATTGCAGGAGTTACACAACACCAAGAGATAGCACTTGCTGTTTTTTTAAGGGCAACTTCTTCAATCTCTGCTCTTGTTACATCACGATCTAAATTATTTTTCATCTGTAGCCATTCACCATCAACGAGTTCTTGAAGAACATTTGAAAGTTCCTGGATATAGCGAATATTTCCAGTTTGGCTAAGCTCGAGCATTGTTTGGGCCAGTAAGTAATCACCAGATAGAATGGCCATTTTATTTGATGAGGCTGCATTTATTGAAGGTTTTCCCCTTCTTTGTTCTGCACCATCTATCACATCATCATGGGCAAGTGTTGCTGAGTGGGTGAGTTCAATGGCCCTAGCAAAAAGACCTACATCTTTAAGCTCTAGCTCAAAAAAATCACTCATGAGGTATGTTAGAAGTGGTCTAAACCTTTTGCCACCTAGAAGAAGAGTTCTATCTAAAAGCCTTACAATTTCTTGATTGGGAGCATTTTTTCCCAATGAAAGATCAAGGGCCTTTACTTCACGAATAATATTGAGTGGAATTGTTGCTAGCACTAATACCCTTATCAATTAAAAAACTAAGATTTTCAGTAAAAAAGCTATCGATTGCGTTGGGACGAACAGCTTGTTGAGGGTCACTCATAGACTCTAAAGGCTTTGGATGAGTCTCAATCATTAGTCCGTCAAAATCCATGGCCAATGCAGCTTTTGCAAGAGGAAGTACTAAACTAGACTCTCTAGTGCCATGGCTTGGATCAACGATAACTTTATAATTAGTTTCCATCTTAACTTTGTAGGCTAGGGCCAGATCAAGTGTAACGCCACTTGGTGCTGCATGATTTCTGCTTCCTCTTTCACAAAGAATAATCTTATCTCTAGGAACACCTGATTGCTCTAAATACTCTGCACTTGAGAGCCACTCTGCCATATTGTTTGCAAAGCCTCTTTTGAGCATGACTTGATAACGACCAGATGAAAAATCAACTGTTCTTCCCATGGCCTTAAGTAGTTCAAAGTTTTGCATATTGCGAGTTCCAATTTGAATCATAGATGCAAAGTCTTTCACTATATCAAGCTGGCCGAGTGAACATGCTTCAGTAACAAGTTTAAAGCCTTGTTTATGAAGGTATTCTATAACTGGCAGGCCTTTAAGACCTAGGCCCTGAAATGAATTTGGATTTGTTCTTGGTTTGAAAATATTAGCACGGAAATATTTAATACCTTGTTTATGAGCAACCTCAGCAATGGGTTTTACTTGCTCAATGCTTTCAAGGGCGCAAGGACCAATAATTATAATCTTTTCCATGAAACTCCTTAAGGATTAGATACCACTGCGCATTATTCCTTGTAAAGTTAAAGCGTTAATCTAGCGGATTTTTTAGTTCTTGTATAACTAAAGTCCCCTCTAACATTGAGAAATAATACAAAATATTATAATCTGGCGTTCAGAGGTCACAATGGAAAAATCGCTCCCTATTCAAAAAAAAGATTCATGGAAACTTTTTGATCAAATTGCTGGTACTTATGACCTGGCCAATAGAGTTTTGTCTCTAGGTATCGATACCCTGTGGAGAAAAAAACTGATTAAACTCTTACCAAACCGTAATAATTTAAGGGTTTTGGACCTGGCAACAGGCACCGCAGATGTGCCCCTTACTCTTATTAAATCCCCAAAAATTGATTTTATTGAAGGGATTGATCTTTCAAAGCAAATGATTGAGGTGGGAAAAGCTAAAATCTTAAAACAAGGTCTTGAAAACAAAATTTCTTTAAATGTAGATGATGGTGTAGCTATTATAAGACTTGATAAATCAGTAGATGTCATAACATTGAGTTTTGGAGTAAGAAACTTTTCTGATATTGAACTTTCAATGAGAAATATGGAAAGAGTATTAAAAGATGATGGAAAAGTGATGATCATGGAGTTTGGACTTCCAAAGATAAAACTCTTAAAATTTCTATATCTTTTTTATTTTAGAAAAGTACTTCCACTTATTGGTAACCTTCTTTCAAACCACCCTTATGCTTATAATTATCTAAACCAAACTGTTGAAACCTTTCCATACGGAGAGAGCTTTGCTGATCTAATGAGACGAAATGGTTTTAAAAATGTCAAAGTTCATACATTAAGCTTTGGAATAGCTTATATTTATGAGGGACAAAAAAGATAAATGGGCCAACAGAGCTTTCAACTTTTACATGAACAAGCAACAAGCCAGTATCAATTATCTAATGGACTTTTTTATAGGACTTGGGAGTTAGATCTCAAATTAGATTTTTTTCAGGTTAATTTATTTCCCAAATGGGTTTTTAAGCCAAGAGAGGATACGAGAGCCTCTTTTTATATTGGAAGTGAGCTCATTAACGATATGATAAAAGATGAGTTGTTAGATTATGATGAAAATTTAAAAGTCTTTTCAACTTGTTTTTTTGAAGGCAATTCACAAATCTCGGAGACTCTATGGAGAGACTTTCAAAATAAGGATTTCTTCTTTCCTAAAATTCATGTTTTAGATAATAAAGTATTTGTTAAGCTACTTTCAAAAACATTAAAAGATGAAAAGATTATTTTTGATATATTAGGTCCTGAGACTGCTAGCTTTAAGTTGATAAATCTCAGTCAAAGTCCGAGTTTTACTGATTGGGATAAGAAGGTAAATGCCATAAAAAAAACAATCTCAGAAGGAAGTTTAAAGAAATTAGTCCTTTCAAGAAAAACTGTTTTTGAGACAAGTGGCTTTTTCCCAACAAAGGCTCTTGTTGAAAAATTTTCCCTTCCCACTAATTATCTTTTTGTCTATTACGCAGCAAGAGATAATATCTTTATGAGTTGTACCCCAGAGCGATTGGTTAAAAAAGAGGGGCATTCTATCTATACTGAAGCACTTGCAGGGACATCTTGTCTTGGCGAAAAATTAGAGGAAAGTAGTAAGGATAATTTTGAGCACGATCTAGTAGTTAATCAAATTAAAGAAGACTTAGAATCATTAAAGCTAGTTAATATTAGAGTGAAAGAAAAAGGTATTGAAAAATTATCCCATATTCAACATTTGAAAACTCCTATCGAAGCTAATTCTGTTAATAATATTAAAACTCAGCTTATTATTGAAAAACTACATCCAACTCCGGCCCTAGGTGGTTTTCCCAAAAGTTATTCTTTGCCCATGATTAAAAGTTTGGAAAAAAATCAAAGAGGACTTTTTGGAGGGATTGTTGGTTTTGAGACTAAGGATCATGCAGATTTTTGTGTTGGAATTCGTTCTGCTTTATTTCAAAAAAATACTCTTCATGTCTTTGCAGGAGCAGGGATTGTTGCTGATTCAGATTCAAAGAGTGAATGGCTTGAGACTGAAAACAAAATGAAGAATTTCTATGAACAAACTTAATACTCAAAATATTTATAATTTTTTAGTACAAGTATTAAAGGTTGATCATTTTCACTTAAGTCCGGGGCTGCGATGCCTTCCTTTTTATGAAAGAATTCACCATAATCAAGGTAGTTTCTCTATTCATTTAGATGAACGCCAAAATGCTTTTCAAGCACTTGGGCGACTTAAGGCTGGCTCTGCTCCACAAGTAATTGCCTGTACCTCTGGTACTGCTGGTGCTCATTTCTATCCAGCACTTATTGAAGCATATTATAGTAATCTCACACTTATTGCTATTACTTGTGATAGGCCAAAAAGACTTAGAGGTAGTGAAGATAATCAAACAATAAATCAAATTGATCTTTTTTTTCCTTATGCAAAGACAATTAATATCGAATGCTCTGAGGAGCTTGATTGGCAGTTGATTGAGAATGATCTTCAACAGATTGTAAAAGAATCCAGAGGTCCTATACATATTAATTTAAGTTACGATGAGCCTTTGTATGATGAATCAAAGCTAGGCAAAGAAAAGGACTGGAAAGAAATATCTAAAGAGACTAAAGGTACAACAATTGATTTAAGTTCATATGATAATCCTTTTCTTATGATAGGTTCACTTAGTTTTGGTGAACAAAAGGCCATGGCCGAATTTTTAGAGCAATACAAAGGACCATTTTATCTAGATATAAGCTCAGGTCTTTATAATAAAGTACAAATTAATCAATGTGCACAGTTGGAAAATAAAGAGCTTCAGTTTATATTTGAAAACTTTGATCAAATTATACATATCGGTGGCAAAATTCTTTCTCAGAATTATTATAGATTTTTAGATAATCACTCTGAAATGAAAGAAGTATGGTTAAGCAGTCATCTGCCTGAGAAGATTATATCAAACAGAGTGATTGCTACTTGTGAGACCAGTTTTGATTCAATTTTAAAAAGCCTAAGTTCTCTACCTAACTTTGAAAAAAAGAAGTTTAATCAATTCTGTATAGAAAATGCAAAGTGTTACTCAAACTTAGATTACGGACAAAATAGTCATTTTAGTTTTATTCATCATTTCCTTAATCATGAAGAGAGAGGCTATTTAGTCTTGGGTAATAGCACGCCCATAAGAGTTTTTAATGAGTATCCTGAACGTCAAAAAGGATTGAAAACGATTACTCAAAGAGGGGCAAGTGGTATTGATGGGCTGATCTCTCTTTCTAAAGGAGTTGCTAAAGAGCACCCATATCAAAATGTTTTTTTAGTTTTAGGTGACATCTCTGCATATCATGATTTTTCTTCATTGTTTAATGATCAACCAACTAACTTAAAAATTTTCATTTTAAATAATAATAGAGGCGGTATTTTTTCAAGAGTTAATAATTATAAGGTTGCACCATTTGATCCATATATAGAAACCCCTCACAAGATGAGCTTTGATCAAATTCTTAAAGGGCAAAGTTTTTATTTTGGTTTAATTGAAGCAAGAGATAAGTATGGGCTCTCAAGGTTTTTAAGATCGAATTTTTTTGTTGCTGAGGTAATGATTAATCATGAGATTGATCTTAAAGAATTGGACAAACTAAGATGAGGGAATTTCTTTTAAGTATTCGACTAAAAACCCTTCCTGCATCAATTGGCCCGGTCTTAGTAGGAGCTTCGCTGAGCTATCCATCTATTGATTACTTGATACTGGCCTTTATTGTTTCATGTGCTCTTTTAATGCAAATTAGTTCAAATTTAATAAATGATTATTATGATTTTAGGGATGGTGTCGATAAAGAGGGGCGTCTGGGAACTATTCGTTCAATACATAAAGGTGATATTGAGCCTGGGAAATTGAAAACTTGGTTTCAGTTCACTCTTTTTACGGCCTTTTTATTTGGTCTATATCTTTCATATATTAGTGGATTTGAGATATTTATCCTTGGTGTAATTTCATTGTTTTTCGCCTGGGCCTACACTGGCGGTCCACTTCCTTTATCTAGATTCTTTTTAGGTGAAGTGCTGGCCTTTATATTCTTTGGCCCAATTGCTGTAGTTGGTACTGTTTATATATTAAAAGGTGAGATTAGTACTTATGATATTTATCTATCTTGTCCTCTTGGAATTATCTCAGCTCTTCTAATGGGGATAAACAATTTAAGAGACTATGAAACAGATAGTAAGGTCGGTAAAAAAACTCTTGCTTCATTTTTTGGAGAACGGGTTGGTAAAGGGCTAAACTTGTTTCTTGTCATTCTTTCTTTAATCTGGTGCTCACTTGGTATTTTGTTTTTTGATTTATCCTTGTGGTTTTTACTGACTTTGTTGCCAGGGCTTTTCTTTATTAAAAGCTGGAAGAAGATGTTTATGGGGAAAGTTGATAGCTCTTTAAATTTTATTCTTGCAAATACAGGAAAGTATTTATTTTTAATGGCGATCACAATGAGTGGGGTAATCGTTTTATATGGAAGCTAGATCGTTTGATCTTATCTTTTACAAACCTCAATCTCTTTTAGGAAGAACTTTCACTAAACGCCAGGTGACTATAAGTACTCGCAACCAATTAATCGAATTCTCTCCTTTTCCAGGGCTTCATGAAAAGCCAATTGAGATGTACTTAGAAGATGGTAGCTTCTCTAATATTATTAATTCTAAATCTCAAAGATTATCTGATAAGTATTATGATATAAAGATACAAGGTTTATGGGTTGTAGGGGCTGAGTACGAATCAAGACTTAATGATTTTAATATCATTAAGATCAAATGTGGTAGAGGACCTATAAAGCAAGAGACTGTACTTATTCAAAATTTCTTAGATCATTTTCCCGATAAGTTAATACGTGTTGATAGTAATAGAGCATGGAATAAGGATGAGTTTAATTATCTTTGTAGTAAAATTGATTTGCAAAGAGTTCAATATTTTGAAGAGCCATTTTTTAATATCGATGACTATAGAAACTGCTCTATGCCACTAGCAATAGATGATTTATATTTTAATTACAAAGATGATGAAATTTTTTTAAAGAATTTCAAATTTATTGTAATAAAACCTGATCTTTTTGCTGATTTTAATGATCTAGACTTATTAATTAACTGGAGCAAACTTAATAATAAAGAAGTAAGTTTTAGCTCCTTATTTAATTCTAGTGTTGGGATCCAAAATCTTGGTCGAATGATCTGTTTTTATAAATTAAATGGAGTTCATGGACTTGATACATTGAAATATTTCTCTAACGATATTGTAACTAAACCATTGTTTTTTTCTGAGGGTGTACTAAAAAAAGAAGACCTTGAAAGGGAGCTTTTTTTAAATGAGCTTTAATCTATCTAAGCATATTAAGGGTTTTGGTAATAAAAGTATTATCTTTGGAATTGAAAACAGTGATTTTTTAGAATTGCTTAGCTCGGCCCGTGACCATTGGTCTAGAGGTGATGATAAGTTCGGACTCTTTGCACATCCGTCGACCCATTTTTTAACAAGTTTTTTAGGAGCATTGTGCGCAGGCAAAAAACCAATTCTTCTTAATCCAAAACTAAAAAAAACTGAAATAAAAAAAATAGCTAAACTCTTTAATATGAGCTGTTTTTCTCCATTAGATTCAAGAAAAAAATGTGAGAAAAACCTTGAGATTAATAAAGAGAACATCTTTTATATTCTTACCTCAGGCTCAACAGGGGATCAAAAAGCAGTAGGGCATAATTTCTTAAGTATTGAATTTGCTGTTGATTCATTTCAAGAATTTTATCAATTAGATAAAGTGGAGTGGCAATATAGTTTGCCATTTTATCATAGTGCTGGATTAATGGGTTTTTTTAGAAGTTTTCTCAAAGGTGATACTTATCATTTTGAATCCCATAAAGATGCAAATTGTATTTCTTTAGTTCCAACGCAAATATATCGTGAACTTGAGGACCCTCAACTAAAACTTCAAAATTATGACTTAATTCTTATCGGCGGTGGTTTAATTCCCAAATCACTTTTTGACAAGGTGAAAAATTATAATATTAGTTTAAGTTATGGTCTTAGTGAAACTCTAGGACAAATTTCTGCTACACGTATATCAGATAAAGAATATAGTCATGGAGAAGTATTGCCAGGAAGAGAAATTGAAGTCATTGATGACAAGGTAGTTATTAGGGGCGGAGCATGTTTAAAACATTACCTTATAAATACTAAAGAAGTGGACCCTCTTAATGATGGAGGTTTTTATACGAATGATTTAGCTAAGATTATTGGGGGAAAAATTTTTATAAAAGGTCGCCAAGACCAATTGTTTAAAGTATCAGGTGAGCTTTTGAGTCCTTATAAAATTGAAAGTATAATTCTAGACACGTGTAAATTAGAAGATTGTGTAGTTCTGCCTCTAAAGGATAGAGAAAAAGAAAATATTCCAGTATTGATTTATGATGGTGTTATCAATAACTCAAATGATTTTATAGATCTCATTAGTAACTCACTTTCCTCCCTGGAGATCCCTAAATTTTTAATTCCCCTAGATTCAGTAGGCCCTCAGAGTTCCGGAATCAAGCTCTCAAGACATCTTTTAAAAGAAAAACTAGCTTCTATGCCAAAGGATCAACTTAGTGAATTTAAATTATGATTATGATCTGGTTCCATCTAGCATTCCTGTAGTTTTCTTGCATGGTTTTTTGGGTTCTAGAAATGATTTGAAAATTATTGGTGAAAAGTTAGAATGCTCAAGTCTTTATATTAGTCTACCTGGCCATGATGATTCAATACTTAAGAGAAAAATTACTTTTAATGATTTTAATTTGGCCTTAGAAAATATTTTAAAAAAACTTAAGATTGGGAAATTTATTTTTTACGGATATTCAATGGGAGGGAGACTGGCCCTTGAATATGCTAAATCTGCTCGACTTAAACCTTGTGGGATTTTTTTAGAATCAGCTTCTTTTGGTTCAGGGTTAAGTAGTATAAGAGCTCAAGATGACTTAGATCTAGCACAGAAAATAGTAAAATTAGATTCATATAAAAAGAAAGAATCTTTTTTAATTGAATGGTATGAGCAGGGTTTATTTAAAGGACTTAATAGAGACAAGGACAAATTTAAAATTTTGATAGAAAAGATTTCTAAAAATAATTTTAGCTGGATTTCATATTCTCTTCAATCATTCAGTGTTGGACTTCAATCTATTTATAATGATGATAATATCCCTCTTTATTATTATGCTGGAGAGTGGGATATAAAATATGCAGGCCAAGATCTTCCATTTAATTCTAAGAAAACAATTATCGAAAATTCATCTCATAATATTCATCTCATGAATCTAGGTGCTTTAGTTGAGCATCTAAAGAAAGATCTTTTGGATCTCAAGTTGAGAACTTAAAATCCTAATAACTCCTACAGGAGCCTCAATTGAAATATAGTAGGGGGTTTGTTCGATTTTTATATTCCCGCCCATAACTCTAAGGTTTACTCTAGGTGTGTAGATTGTAATATTAGAATAAGTTTCTGATTGGCGGTATCGCATAGCTGAGAGAAATTGATTAATTTCTTCTCTATAGCTGTGAAGTCCAATTGTAGGGGCTTTATTGCTCGAATTAATTTCTAGGGTATCTCTTTTAAGATTACGCTCAATATGTCCTGCTGCAAATAGACCAAATAGAGAACCAAAGACAAGGCCAATAATAAGACCTACTTT
>CAYGJN010000025.1:0-25773 GCA_964350135.1 uncultured Bacteriovoracaceae bacterium
ACTAGGAGAGTTTTTATGAAACTTAAAAACATGATAATGATTGCAACACTACTTATGACTTTTGGAACACTTGCTATGGCTGCTTCTGGTTGCTGTGGTTTCAATCTTCCATGCTGTGAGCAGAAGATGGATTGTTGCGATTAAAATGCACACTTAAAGCTTTAGTAAGCTGCGGGCACCAATGGTGCCCGTTTTTATTGAAACAGTTCTTTGATTTCTGAGTTTTTAGATTTTAGTCCGTATTCTTTTGCTGTTGTACCCGTAAAATCTTTTGCCTCAGTAGAAGCACCAAGTTCTAAAAGATCTTTAGCAGCTTGAACTCTTTCAAGTGCAATGGCCGTAATAAGTGGAGTATGTCCTGTAATATTTCTAAAGCCTGTATCCAAGTATTCTAACCCAACTCCAGTACTTTTTTGAAAATGCTCTTTATACTCAACCCATTTGTCATCATATATAGCTGTGAAAATATCATAAGTCATACGTTGAATGGGATCAGAAAAACTCATAAACTGAGACATTCTTTTATAAACCATTTGAAAAGGAGATAGTGCACAGCCTGCAGCTTTACCATCAAAACTAACGATTAAGATTTCATCCATATCACTATTAAGAGTTGCTCCTAAGCGATCTCTGAAAGTTAGGTTATAATTATAAGACTCAGAGTTAATGATTTTTCTTAATTGCTCCTCACAGTTTTTAGTGGCCCTGGAGTAATCAAATTGAGCAGTAAGCTTTCTTCTATCTTTAGTGTCTGCTTGAAAAACTTCTGATTGAATATTGTTAACACAACTTAGCCCATAAAAATTTTGTTCAACTATCACGTTTCCAAAAATACTCATTCGTGAGGTCAGATTATACTTTTCAATATTTTCTCTTGCTTCATTTATTTTTTCCTCAAGAGGAGTTTCGCCACATCCCTTATATTGAAGTTCCCAATTGCCCTGCAAACTGTTTTGGACTAAGGTTTTAGCAAAACTCAAATTAAGTAAAAAACCTAAAAATAGAATTCGTTTCATAATATCCTCACAAACAAAGTTCTATCTCTTTGCAGGCCATGCGATAAGTGACAATTTCTATCTTTGTCATTTTTACAATGCTTACTCAGAGCAAAGAGATTTCAAGTATTGAGATAGATAATAGAGGGATTGGTCCACAGCCTCTTGGGGATCATCAAAATTATAAAGAGATTTCAGGTGCTTATATATCTTCTTGCTCTCTTTTTGAACAAGAACGATCTCAGTTGTGAATTGCTCTTGATATTTAGCTATTGTAATCCTTCCAAGAAGATAATGATTATCTTCGATTGGGACCAAAAAATCTTGTGGAAGCTCTTTAATTTCAATCATTTAAAACTCAGCAAAAGAAATACTTAAGCATTTTACCTGGGTATGCCGATAATGACTATAGACAATTACGGAGAGGATATTGTGGCTGAAGAACTAGGCCCCGACATTGAATTTATCCAGGTCAGTCTGTCTTTAATAGGCAAGCTGAAAAAGAAGCTGGTCTTTGATGTCTACGTTCAAAGAACTTCTAATAAGTATTCAAAGCTTTTCAAAAAAGGCGATGAACTAGAAGCATCTAGAGTTCAACAGTATACAGATAAAGGAATTAAGTTTTTCTACGTCACCTCTAGTGATTATGAAATCTATAACCGGTATCTAGATGCCTTGGGTACTAAGTTTTTAGACCCTAAATCAAAAGGCTCCATAAAAGACAGCGCTCTCATTATGAAAGAGCTTGTCCAAGCCTCAATAATTGATATCCATAAAGCAACTCAGATTGAGCCAGAACAAGTACAAAGAGCAGAGCTTGTTGTGAACTCTTGTATTAATCATGTTGAAAAAAACCCTAATGTGATGATGAAGATCATCGCCAGCATGGCAAGCTATGACTATCTCTATCGTCATGCCATTATGTGCAGTATGTTCTCTGTTATGCTAGCAAAGGCAGATGGAGTAATGAAAGAAAGTACCCTTACAAGTATTGGTCTAGGAGCTTTTTTACATGATATTGGTGTCTGCCAATTAAGCTTTGATCCAGAAGGAAAAAAAGACCTTAATGCGGAAGAAAGAAAAGAAATGAACCGCCACCCTGAAATTGGAAAGCGAATGCTTGATGCCGTAAAGGGAGTGAGAGACGAAGTTCTTTTTATAATCATGCAACATCATGAACAACCCAACGGCCAAGGTTATCCAAATGGTCTGCGTGGTGAGAGTATTTATAGACCAGCTCGAATGGTGGCCATTGCAGATTCTTTTTCAGCACTTGTCTCCAACCGCCCTTTTAGAGAGGCTGTTAGCGCAAAGACAGCAATTCGAATTATGAAAACTGATCTTGGTAAATTTGATAAAAAACTCCTTGAGAAATTCGCTGTTCTTATTCTAGGTGAAGATTATACAACTGAAGAAGAGTACTAACTTTCCAGAATACCCGACCTTTCAACTTTTACCTCTTAACAAAACGCGCACATACTTTTCCCAAGCCTATAAGTTGTGTAAACTTATAGAGAATCGCATCCATTTCCCTATGACTAACTCATGGCCTCATGAGCAAAAGGAGTACTTTAATGAGCACCAGATCCTGGTTTGCCCGCTATCTTAATTCCTCCATTGGCAAAAAACAGCTAATGGGAATTACTGGGCTTATGCTTTGTGGGTTTTTACTCACTCACCTACTTGGCAATCTTCTTATGTATGTAAGCAGTGATGCATTTAATCTCTATGCTTACAAACTCACAAGCAATCCTCTTATCTATGCATTAGAGACTGTTCTTGGGTTAATTTTTCTGGCCCATATAGCCTTGGCCATTCGACTTATCCTTGAAAACAAAAGAGCACGTCCGGAGCCATATTATATGAAGGTTAGAACAGGACGTGGAACAACCTTTGCTTCAAATACTATGCCTTACACAGGAATGATTGGACTTATCTTTCTCGTGATTCATATTCTAAACTTTAGACTGGCCACAGTTATGGGAACAGATGTGAGTATGGCAATGGTAGATGGAATTGAGATGACTGATCTGTACAGTTTAGTCATTCAACATTTTCTAAATCCAATGAACGTGGGAATTTATCTTATTGGTGTTATTGCTCTTGGGATACATGTTAGTCATGGTTTTCAGTCAGCTTTTCAATCTTTGGGAGTTAATCATCCCAAGTACACACCATGTATACAAAAGCTTTCACTTTACTACGCCCTTTTTATAACTATCGGTTTTAGTTCTCTTCCAATTTGGGCCTATCTCACTGGAGGTAACTTATGAGCAAATTAGATTCAAAAATTCCAGAAGGTGATATTAGAGAAAAATGGGATAATGCTCGTTTTTCAAATAAACTTGTTAACCCATCCAATAAAAGAAAATACAAAGTTATTGTTGTTGGAACAGGTCTTGCCGGTGCTTCAGCCGCTGCAACATTAAGTGAGCTTGGTTATCAAGTTGAAACTTTTTGCATTCAAGACTCTCCTAGAAGAGCGCACTCAATTGCCGCCCAAGGTGGTATTAACGCTGCCAAGAACTACCCAAACGATGGGGATAGTGTATGGAGACTTTTCTATGACACTGTTAAAGGTGGTGACTATAGATCTCGTGAGGCAAATGTTTATCGTCTTGCTCAAGTGGCCAATAGTATTATTGATCAATGTGCTGCTCAAGGGATCCCTTTTGCTCGTGAGTATGGTGGAACTTTATCAAATAGATCTTTTGGCGGGGCCCAGGTTTCTAGGACCTTCTATGCCAGAGGACAAACTGGTCAACAACTTTTACTAGGTGCTTACTCGGCACTTATGAAACAAATTGGAAACGGCAAGATCACTTCTTACACCAGAAGAGAAATGGTTGATCTTGTGATGGTTGATGGTAAGGCTAGAGGGATTATTGTTAGAAATCTAATTACTGGTGAATACGAAAGATATATGGCCGATGCAGTTCTTCTTTGCACTGGTGGCTACGGTAATGTTTTTTATCTTTCCACAAATGCCATGGCATCAAACTGTACTGCAGCCTGGAGAGCACATAGACGAGGGGCTTATTTTGCTAACCCTTGTTTCACACAGATTCATCCAACATGTATTCCTGTTCACGGAGAAAATCAGTCTAAGCTAACCCTTATGTCTGAATCACTGAGAAACGATGGTCGTGTTTGGGTCCCTAAAAAAGAAGGGGATAAAAGATCGGCCAATGAAATCCCTGAAGAAGATCGTGATTATTACCTAGAAAGAGTTTATCCATCATTTGGTAACCTTGCTCCTAGAGATGTTTCTTCAAGACAAGCAAAGTATAGAACTGATGAAGGACGTGGTGTTGGTGAAACAGGACTAGCAGTCTATTTGGATTTCCGCGATGCTATTAAACGAGATGGAAAAGATGCCATTGAGGAACGTTATGGAAATCTTTTTGAGATGTATGAGAGAATCACTGATGATAATCCGTATATCGTTCCAATGAGAATCTATCCTGCTGTCCACTACACTATGGGTGGTCTCTGGGTTGACTATAATCTTCAAAGTAATATCCCAGGGCTTTTTGTTCTAGGAGAAGCAAATTTTTCCGATCACGGTGCAAATAGGCTTGGAGCTTCTGCTCTTATGCAAGGTTTGGCTGATGGTTATTTTGTGATTCCTTATACTCTTGGCAATTATTTAGGTTCTGAGAAATTAGAAAAAATTACCACTGATCATGATGCATTTAATGAAGCTGAAAATAATGCCAAATCAATTGCAGATAAACTTATCAATATCAAAGGATCTAAACCTGTTGATTATTACCATAAGAAACTTGGAAATATTATGTGGGAGTATGTAGGAATGGGCCGTAATGAAAAAGGCCTTAAAACTGCAATCACAGAAATCCAAAAAGTTCGCGAAGAGTTTTGGCAAAATGTAAAAATCCCTGGAGACCCTGAGTCTATTAATATTGAGCTTGAAAAGGCCAATAGAGTTGCTGACTTCATGGAGCTAGGTGAACTTATGGCAAGGGATGCTCTTGAAAGAAGAGAGTCTTGTGGAGGTCACTTTAGAGAAGAGTCCCAGACCGAAGACAATGAGGCCAAAAGAGATGATGAGAAATTCTCACATGTTGCTGCATGGGAATTTAAAGGGACAAATAAAGAGCCCACTCGTCATATTGAAGAGCTTAAGTTTGAATATTGTAAACCATCAACTAGATCTTATAAGTAGGAGTAACTTATGAGTAAACGTACAATGAAATTATTTTTAAAAATCTGGCGTCAGCCAAACTCTAAAACTAAAGGTGCCATGAAGGACTACACTTTAGAAGGAGTAAGCCCTGATATGTCATTTCTTGAAATGCTTGATCACCTCAATATGAAACTTATTGAACAAGGCGATGATCCTGTTGTTTATGATCATGATTGCAGAGAAGGCATTTGTGGCATGTGTTCTCTTATGATTAATGGACAGGCCCACGGGCCTGAAGCCTTAACGACCACTTGCCAACTTCATATGAGAAAATTTAAAGACGGTGACACAATTGTCATTGAGCCTTTTAGAGCAAAAGCTATGCCTGTTCAAAAAGACTTAATGGTTGATAGAAGTGCCTTTGACGATATTATTGCAAACGGTGGTTATATTTCTGTGAATACTGGTAACGCTCCAGATGCTAATGCAATTCCGGTGGGTAAAGAAAATGCTGACCTTGCCATGGATGCAGCAGCATGTATTGGATGCGCAGCATGTGTTGCATCATGTCCGAATGGTTCGGCCATGTTATTTGTCTCTGCCAAGATGAGTCAACTTGCCCTACTACCTCAAGGACAACCAGAGAGACAGAAGCGGGCCCAATCAATGGTTAATAAGATGGATGATCTTGGATTTGGAAATTGCACAAACCATGCAGAATGCGAAGCTACATGCCCTAAGGGAATTAGTATTTCCAATATTGCCCGTATGAACCGTGACTATCTTTCTTCTGTTCTTAAGAACAATTCATAAATAAAATTGAGTCACTCAAATAACAGGATTTTTCTTGTTACTTGAGTGACTTGGTCTTTTCAAGCTGATAGAATTTTTTTTTAATACTCATTAGGAAAATGACAATGATCGTAAAAAGCATGGTTGCTTTATTCTTTATCTCTTTAAGTTTTTCTATTAACGCTGCTTACAGAACGGCTGAACCTCAGCAAGTATTTAAAAAATTAGAATCCCCAAGCTCTGCCATTGTTACCCAGGCCGAAAAAATTTTTACTGATCTCTCCACACAGGTTGAGTTTGATCTCTTTGATTTTAAAAATAAAAGTAGTTTTAGTTTCTCCCCAAAGTACAAATTTAATATAGATAAGGCCCTAGAGGGTGGCTATTATACACGAACTGACCTCTGGAGATTAAAAACTAAAGTTGACGGTGGAGTCATTCTTGATCATATAAACACTCCTTATAGCTTTGGTCTTTCTAAAAAGGCCCAAGCAAAATTCATTAGACAATTTGCAACAAAAGAAGAGGCTTGGAGAGCAAGACCATATACATTATTAAATATCCCTACTAATGCGGAAAAAGCACTTTCTTTAAACTATGGTGATTATATTTCCGTGCCATCAACCATGAATCTTTTTATGGGGCTCTCTGCTGAATATAATCCAGGTCTTTTAGATTTCGGAATTTTTGATCTTATTATATTAAGAGGAAGCTTTACTATTAATTTTTTAAAGCTCGAAGGTAGCAAGATTCGACTTAAGATTTTTGCTGGAAATGGTTGGGGCAATACCTTTGGTGCTTATACAGAAGCAGTCTTTAAAGTCTTTGGAATCAATATTCTAGATTCATTTGTCACAAGTCTTATTGATTGGGATTTACTTGAAGCCTATAACGACCAATCAGCAGCTGATTACCTAGTTTTTGATTATATCTTTGATCTTTCAAGTGCAGAGGCTAGAGATGCTTTTAATTCCATTGCCACACCAAGCATGCTTTTAAATGATGCTAAATTACTCAAAGATGTTTTTGATGATAATCATCCTGAACTACAAGCTTTTAGTGATCTGGAAAAAGTAGAAAAGATTGTTAACCAAGACAAATATTTAGAGACTAAAAGAATAGAAAAAGTTTATGAAGCCTACAATGACATGAAAGTTCATAATAAAGTCTTTAGCATTGATCTTTTCTTTTTCAATTTTGATAAAAAACATACAACAATAAAAAACAAACTCACTTTAATTAAAGATGATAACAAATCCTATTATTACTCACCTTCATTTATTAAAAGCCAAAATATAAAACTAAATCTTGGTTTTAAATACATGCACGAGAAATGGAGATATTCACTTTTTACAATCTACGACACTAATCCTGAGTTTAGTGAAGTTAGTTTTTCTGATTTTGGACATATCTATAAAGAACTTGATCATAACTTTTCAACAAATGAACAAAAAAGACTTATTCGTTATTTAAGATTGAATATCCCTGACGACATCTTTGAACAAGTAGACTGGAAAGACTGGTCTTTTAATAACCCTCAAGAGTTATCTTCAAAGGATATTACAACTTATAATATCGAATTCTTTGTGAATAAAACTGGTGTTAATACAATTGCTCAATATAGTTTTGATGAGATCTATGAAAAAATTTCGACACTCAAATACTCAGAAATATTTAAAAAATATAAAGATGAGCAAAGAAAAGAAAAAGAAGTTAAAAAGCTGGCAGAAACAATCTATCTCTCATTTTCACCACAATCACCACTAGATAGTTATGGTAAGTCAGAAAAATTTCTAAAGCTTAAAAAGAAAAAATATTTCAGAAACTTTGCATCAGCTATTTTAAAAACCTTGCTAACAGAACAAGAGTATCTTTTATCAGTCTATTATAAGTTTATAATAAGTGCCGAAAATGCTCAAAATGTAAGTTTTATGTTTGGTGAAAATGATATTTATCAGAGTAAACTTTACTATCAAGACCTTGAATCAATCCTAGAATACTAAAGATTTGCAGCCTCTTTAGTACACTCTTTTAACCCAAATAGTATTTTCTTTTTCTTGGCACGCATTCCTTTCTTTCTCTCTTCATATCTCCCGGTACCTTTTGTGAAATCTATAAGCAGCTGCATTTTATGAAGTCTAAAAAATCCAGAGCTACGATATGTGAGATCAAAAATATTATCTTTATAATTTATCTCACCACTAAAAAAATCAGATTGCTCTATAAGGTCTCCAGCTTGATTAATCACAAGCATTTTTATAATAGATGAATCAAATAAATTAGACAGGTTCATAACTTCTTCGTAAGGCGGTTGCTCACCATTGGACAATAAAATAGGCACCATAGAGATCTCAACTTGGTGGTTCTCTTTTTCCTCTAAACAAGAAATAATGAGCTCTTCACTATATGCATTTAAAACGAATACTAAGATAACTAAAAGATATTTCATATCCCCTCTCCTCTTAGAAAACTTGTAACATGAAGCCTTAATTTAACGAAGTGAAAGAGCTGACGATAATCGGATTATTTGTCAATTGGTGCTTCAGCTGCAACACAATCAACTAACTCATAAAGTTTTTCTACATTCTTGTTTGGACTTTTTTCTTTAAGAGAGAACTTACCTTCTAACTCTTCTCTATTAATAATAAGAGCTATCTCTTTTTTAGTATTCATGCTTTGGCCTTTATAATTTGCACTGAAAACCTTATCAGAAATATGAACCTTACCCTCAAAGATATCGGTACGATCAATTAACTCTCCCAAGTTATTTCTAACCTCTACTGCCAGTACATGATTATCAAAATACCCTCGTATTTCTTTTTCAGGTGGGTTTTTAATTGGGATCTTATTAATAGTGATTGTATTAGGAAAGTCTTTGTGAGTACATGTGAACAATGCTTTTGCAGCAAAAGAATGAGAGGTAAATAAGAGCATTAAGAGTATAATCGAAGCTTTCATAAAGGCAATAATATAGAAGTTTTAGTAAATGGCTAGTCACTCTTACCTTTTTATACTAAGATTCTATGTGATTTCATAACCTTAAGCATAGATTGTTAGAAACTCTTAGGTTGCTCATGAGAATTTATTCCCATACTTCAATGAAATTTATTCAAAGTATTAAATCTATGGCCAGAGAAATACTCTCTACAGAAGCTGGCCTGGAGCTAAGAACAACTCGCCTACTCTATAATGGCTACCTCTATCCTGTTAAATTTATTGTTTTTGAAGGCAGAGCACTTGGCAGATTTAATTCCTCTTTTTATGAAATCGGTCTAAATAAAAATCTTCTTTATTCTGCTAAAAAAGATGTTATTCGAAATATTCTTCGTCATGAATTGGCCCATTTATTATGTTTTTTACGATATGGACAATCGGTTCAAGACCATGGAAGTGAGTACCGAGCTTTATGTAAAGATCTGAACTGGGGTCCTGAAGTTTACCTTGCAAAAATGGATCTTGAGATTGAAAACCAAAGTGAGGGAAATCTTGAGTCTGAAAGAATTATAGCAAAAGTTAAAAAACTACTCTCTTTGGCCACAAGCTCTAATGCTCATGAAGCAAAACTAGCAACACTCAAGGCCAATGAGCTCATGATAAAACATAATATTGAACTTGCTGGCAATAATGACCATGCAGAGATTGAAACATATGTGCATGAAGTTCTAAGTTTTAAAAGAGCAACACCCAAATACAAGGCCATCTCTGATATTTTAAGCAGCTTCTTTGTCTACCCTGTAATGAATTATGGTAAAAAAACTATCTCCTTGGAAGTAACTGGCTCAAAAACCAATGTCATAATTGCTGAATATATTGCGCGCTACCTTGATCGATACTTGGAACAGTTGTGGCAAGAGTCAGGACTTAAAGGCATCTCACAGAAAAAATCTTTTATGCTTGGAATTTCTCAAGGGCATAAATCTAAAATTCAACATGAACAATCTAGGTTTGATCAAACTCATAAAAAGGCACTAATAAAAGTAGGACAAGATTTAAACCAACGAGTAAGGCTTGCCTACGGCAGATTATCTGGAAGTAGAGAGCTTACCAAACTTGATGGACACGCACATGATAAAGGCCTAAAGAGTGGGAAAAATCTAAATCTAAAATCAGCGATAGGATCGACAACACAAAGGTTTTTAATCAATGAATAAATACGGAAAAATAAGTTTAGTTTCAGGTACTGTCCTTATGGCACTTGTTGTATGCTTTGGGGCATTTGGTGCTCATATTTTAAAAGCTCAACTAACAACAAAGGCATTTGAGACTTATCAAACAGGTGTTACTTATCACTCAATTCATGCACTTGCTCTTATTCTTCTAGGTCTAATAGAAAGAACACTAGATAAGAATATGAAGACAGCGCGAGTTCTGGTTCTTTGCGGGATCTTATTTTTTAGTTTTAATTGCTATTTTTATGCTCTGACTCAAATGAAAATATTTGCTATGATTGTGCCAATCGGTGGATTCTTTTTTATAGGTTTTTGGACGTTTTTAGCAAAAGAAATTTATCAGTCTTATCTATGAGTATTTTAAATTTTTTTAAACCCTCAAAAAAATCCTCTTCTATGGATGCTGGCCTAAAGCTTGTCATACGAAAAGCAACCAATAAGGATACCAAAGAAATCGTTAACCTGATTTCCAAAGAATATTCTTTTGAAAGCAAAGAGTCTTTTAGAAAAAGAACATTAGATGACCTAAAACGTCCTGATGATAGATTCCTCTGTGTTGCCACTATAGAAAATATTGTTGTGGGCTATGCCAGAGCAAGAGTTATAAATGATGATAAGGCTCCCTACCCAGCCCCTCTTGGATGGTATCTTATGGGTGTTCTTGTCGCGCCAGAGTTTAGAAAAAGAGGTATTGCCAGGCGCCTCACGGAATTTAGGCTTAATTGGTTAAAAAATAAAACCAAAGAAATCTTCTATGTCACTAATATCTCTAATAAGGCCAGCATCCATTTGCATAAAGAGTTTAAGTTTAAAAAAATCTCCCGAGCAAAAGGATTTTATAATGTGTACTTTAAACAAGAAGACTCTGTCCTTTTTGTTCTTCACCACTAATATCTAACTGATTGCGCTAAAGTAAAAGACAAACATTTTAAAACAAGCAAACCTAGCTATTTTTCTTTACCGGATTAAACTTCTTTAAGATCGGGCCCATAAACCCATTTATGCTGTTGACCAATAACTCTAAAAGGTGCTCCATGATCTTGATTAAGCATAAGGATTTCAATAAAACGTTTTGAACTAAACTCTTCATTAGGCATAAAGGCCGGTGTTAAACACCATGGAAAATCAATACTACCGGTTTCTGACTCAATAAACTCTTTAGCTTTTAAAGTAGCTAGAAAGTCTTTTTCATCTTGAATAACAGCTTTTACTTGAAATTTTCCTTCATAGAGCTTTGCCATCTTTACAATATTTTGGATTGGAAATTTAACACCAGTTGAAGGAGTTTTAAAATCGAAGCTTATATAGTCACAAAGATTAAAGATATCTTCATCAATTCTCGTTCCAGCTGCTTCAATATTAATATAAAAGTTTTTAAGCCTTAAATAGTTAAGAAGTGTTAAAAGTCCTGCTTTATGTTTTGGATGAAGAGGATCTCCTCCAGTAATTGAGACATTTTTAATCTTATAATTTGCGGCCTTTTCGATTCTCTGAGAAGCCTCTGTAATACTAATAGCAGTGCTTTTATCAAAGTCCCAAGTATCCATAGAGTCACAGTTAAGGCAGCCAATATTACAGCCCTGAAAACGCACAAATACCTGGGGACGTCCGATAAAGACACCCTCACCTTCAGTGGCCAGATAGATTGAATTTATAAGTACCTGATTTTCCATTATTTTACCTAGTTTCAAACTCTCATTTCTAGAATTAAATCGCTCTTTTGTACAGCATGTCAGTATTATTTTCTCTTTTGGGCTAAAATAGATCCATGACTCAAAATCAAAAAGACGAAACATACTTCAAAATTTGCAATGCAGTTCTTAGGCTCCAGATCGAAAAAGGACATCTCAAGTGGAAGGTGAGTAATATCGCCGATTATTCAGGGGTGACTCGTTCTTTGATCTACTATTATTTTGGAAAAGAAAAAGAGACTATCTACGAAGAGGCTATACGTTTTATGATTGATTTCTTTCTCCCTAATATTGATGACACTTCAATTGGGGTAAAGGAAAGGATGAGAGACGTTATTATTAACGCAAAAGAGATGCCTTATCTTTTTATGCTTTTTTACTTAGAAAAAGATCGCGATACTACTATTGGCGGGCTTATAAGAGATGCTGAAGATAAGATTGTAAAAAGAATTGCTGATCAGTACAAATTAGATAAAGATGAAGCGTTAAAAATTTATCTTATTGAGCTTGGCTCAGTTGCTTATAAAAGACTTAATATAAACGATGTCGATCGAATATTTTCTAAGTTCAAATGATATGGATATTTTAAATACTTACCAAAATATACTCTCCACTATAAAAGACAATAAAAGACCAAACCTTCAATACTCAAAAGAAGATTTCCTTATTCTTTTTGAAGGCCTTGGTCATGCATTCACTGAAGTTGATGAAGAAAAAATTATTCATATTCTATGTATTCTTGATCATTGCGCCAGTAAAACTGAGATCTTTGAAGGTCTATTATGCAAAATTTTAAAATCTGATCAATTTTCAACTAAGATTAAAATTTATACTTTAAGTACAACTCAAAAATTTATTATACAAAGAAGAAATCAACATGGTGAACCTCTTCCCAGTTATTACTTAGAAGCAGTGACAGCACTTTTAAAAACAAAAGATGCTGAGCTTTTTGAATGGAGTCTTCGCTCCATAGATGAAATGGGTCCCCAGGGAAGACCATTGGTTCATGAGATCCTAAAACATAGACCAAAAGGATTTAAATTATTTAATAAGCATTGGAGAAACTCTCATGAACTTATAGAAATGCTACTTGAAAAATGGAATCTAAAATGAGTGATGCTGATGATAAAATAAAGCAGTTAAAACAAGCTTCCTGGTATAAAGAGAAAGCATTCTACGATCTAAATGCCAGGCAAGACTTCTCCGTTCAGATTCTTCCTGATAAAACGATTGGCCATGGAATGTTTCGACAACATACTCAAAACCCTAATACCTATATGGCCCATCCAACAACGATTAAGGCCCTAAAAAAAGATATCTTTCTTGCTGGATCAAGTTTTGAAGAGTTTGAAGAAATTATCCAATGTGAAAGTTGCAAAAAAGAGCTTGATAAACAGTTTTGGCACTTCTGCCCATTTTGTGAATCTCAGTTCTGATATTTTAGATAACAACTTTGAAACTCAGTCTCATCCTTGATTAAGCTACAAGCTACAATTTTTGGGTTTATATAAGAAAGCTTTGAGACATTCCCATGACAAGTAAGCATATCTTGTCCTTGGCAAACTCTTTGAACTAAATCTTCTCTTAAGCAGTGAAAATTAGAATCAGAGATTTTTATATCTCTACCTTGTTTAATTAAACTTTTTTGAGTCCAGCAAAGAGCTTCATGAATAAATCCGCCATACTCCATTCCCCCAGAACCACAGTCAGAAGGACCTCTTGAAAGAATTCCATGTGAGCGCCAAAACTCCCCTTTTTGGGATTTAATTTTACTTAAGATCGCTCCTCCACTATCTCCTCGACAAGAGCCAATGCCATTAACCCCATTAAACCAAAACTCATGAGAATAATCACCTGCATACGATGCATTAAATTTAAATCTTGAGCCGGCAACAGCATCATTATCTGAACCTCTTTGCCCAAAACCTATAACAGTTAATTTATTAAACTCTCCAGCAAAAAAACTTTTAAGCTCCAAAGGATCTGTTAATGGTTGCACTAATTTATCCATAGAGAGCTCTGAGCTTAAAACAATAAAGGCCATATCTCTATTATCATAATCAAATCCCGCTCGCAGGTTTGAGCTATCTTTATACTCATATGCTGGATGGACTTGAATACTATCTATATTCTTTAAGTTGTCTCTTGATTTGAAGCAATCTTGTCCTGGTCCTACTCTCACTTTAAAAGCAGCTGTAGGAAACTGAGTTTTTCGTAAATCAAATTTATCTGTTACAAAACAATGTGCTGCGGTTAAAACAACTCGCGGATGAATAAGTACACCACTACAAAAAGGAACCTGATCAAAATCTAAAAATATTGAAACAACACTGTCCCAGGCATTATTGGTAGCAGCTGTACCACCTATAATATTTACCTTTTTAAAATCTCCGCAAACTTCACTATCAAAAAACAAATTATCTTGATCCACTTCATTTTCTGATGATTCAAAAAATTCTACACATGAAGTTATACCCAAACTCAGTAGAAGTAAAAATGCTAATCTCATTCTTCATCCCAAAAATAATAACTTCCTACAGGTAAAATAATCGAATTAAACTCAATATTATACCCCTCTAATTTGGGATCATTTTTCATTCTATCAACAACGTAAGTTTCATTAAATCGGTAGTCTAGCTTAAGGTTTACTTCATAAAAGCCAACCTTATATTTAAAATTTTCTATTTCTTCGTACTTATTTTTTAAATAAGACTCCATTTGCATATTTTGTTCTCCAAAAATAAGCAACATTTGCTTAGCATGCCCAATACATGGTGAAGAACTAGACTCTGTTAAATCTTTTGAGTAAGTATCAATTAATTGCAATTTTCCATTGATCAACCGTCCATGAATACAAATAGGACTATCACTAAGCCCTATTAAGACTCTTGTCTGCATTGATGAACAGAAAAAATGTATTCGAGAAGAATCAGATTCTATTCCCAGATGCTTTTTTTGGGCCGTAATAAAGTCATTTATCTCTAAGCGGGAAAGACTCTTAGAGTAGCCTTCTGGAAATGAACTTATCTTAAGCCTTTGATCAATAGGCTCAATCCAGCAACTGCCTTGCTCAAGCTCAATAACTTGTGCCTGTACCAAGGAGGTTACTAAAAACCCTAAAAATAGTATCTCTCTCATAAGCCCACCGTATAGCCACTTATCGGAGCATTTCACTCAGGCTTTAGTTTTCTTTTAATTCTCTTTGACTTGAACACTAATAATATCGATAATTTAGATAATGATTATAGTTGATGCCTATAGCTCAATTGAAAATATTGAGATTGAATTTCATAAACCTCTAGAAGAACTTCTTGCAAAGGAAGTCCCTTCACTTGAATGGTTAGGAGCGAGAGATCGCCTGGCCGATGCTCAAACACTTTATTATATATTCTTTGGAGAGGGCCAAAATCGTCCTGTAGGTCTTATGCGTTTATGTGAAAAGCTTATGACAACAACTGCTCCCAAAGGAATCCTAAAGCTTTTTGTTAAGTCTAAAAATTATCACTGGCTCAATGTTGAAACTCCAGGAACTAACACTTTTGGTCTAATTGTGGATCCTCGTTATCAAGATGAAGTTATTGATAAAGTTAAAGAGATTATATCCTCTAAAACACAAAGCTCATTTGAATTAATTCAACTTAATTGCTCTCGGTTAATCTCAATTGATTTTCCCTTTCAAGCAAAAAAAATTGATTGGTCAAAAAATAACCACCTTGTAAAACAATCTTCCGAGTTTAAAGACTATCTTTTGGGCCTAAACACCCATGTTAAGGATAGTTATAAACTGGAAGAAGAAACTCTTTTAAATAAAAGAAACTACACATTTATTGAAGCTGGTAATTTTAAAGACCTCTTTCGTGGTAGCGAGCTTAAAAATGAATCCTATATGCGATGCCTAAAGCATCCCTTAATCGGTGTATATAAAAATATTAAAGGATCATTTCAGGCCTTATACTTAGATGATAAGCTTATTAGTTTTGGAGTTCTCATTGAGGGCTGCAAAGGTAATAGTTTCCTTGATGTATTTTTTAACCTAGATTCTGAAATTAATTCGAGTTTTAATCTTTATTTTATTCTGGGTCTTATAAAAAGATTTTACGAAGAAGGACAAGGGAAACTAAGATTTTTAAACTCTACTTACCATGCTCAAAATATCAATAGAATAGTAAAAGACCTTAAGTTTAATCCAGAAAATGGGAAGACTTATATTATTCCTGTTTTAAAGAAACGAATAAAGAAAAAACGCCCCTATGCAAGACCAGCACCTCGTCTATAACGAAATCTTAGAAGTCGTAACACGTTTTTATGTTAAAGCGACACAAGACTTTCTCATTGGCTATCACTTTAGAAATATCGATAATTTTGAAACTCATATTCCAAGAATCGCTTCTTTTTGGGAATTACAATTGACTGGAGTATTAACAGAGAAAAAAGAACTTCCTTTTAATCTCATTAAAGCACATCTTCCTCTTAAAATTAAATATGGTGAACTTGGTCGTTGGGTACTTTTATTTAATGAAGTGTTAGAGCAATCGAATTTACTTCATATTTCTAAAACTGACTGGATCGAAAAAATTGATACCTTTAAAGAAAAACTCTTAAAGCATCCTACAGTGATTCACGGATCTCCATAAGAATTTTATGGTAATAATAAGATTTTGGTTTATTGGAACCAAGTTTATGATCAGGCCTTAGAACTAAGCCTTTAGTTTTTAACAAAAGATCTCTTACCGATTTATTCTGCTCTATCTTAGATTTAATGGCCTTATAGATTAGCTTATAGTGAAACTCAGATCCCTCTTTAAGATCTTTATAATCAAATTTCTTTCCCTTATAAGAAACAAACTTAATATCATTAAGCTTCATTAATTGATTTGCTAAATCCCCAGCTTTTTTTGATTGAAAACCATGCATGAGATAAATTTGTTTTCGAGTATAGGGATAGCCTAAATTATTTCTTGGATCATTTTTAAGCTTAGGATCAGGATACTTAAGTGCCTGCCATAGACCTTCAACCGATTCGTAACGATTACCTTCAAGTTCAAAAGGTGAATGTCCAAGATTACTAAAAACACCTAACTCAGTTCTTTTGGAAAGAATAACTTCCCCAGGGGCAGCTTCACTGGGAAGAATCTCCCAAGATTTTTTATCATTCTCGCTAACCTCTTTCCACCAGGCACTAGGGTACTCAGCTAAGGCATCAACAGAGAATGCAAATAAAGCAAGAAGTATTAGAAAAGAATTCTTCACTGTTTTAGATACGAAATTCAACTACAACTGGAAGGTGGTCACTAAAACCTTCTCCAGTAACGGGATCAAAACGCCAAGGGATCCCATCAGATACAATAGTTTCACCACTACTGTTTTTCCATGTAATCTCTTTAGTCATCCAATCTTTGCGAATAATTTGAAATGTTTCCCAAAGTGGCTCAAGTCTATCTTTTACTTGATTATAAGTATTAAGAACAAAAACTCTATCCAATTGTTCCCATTTGCCACGGTACCAATGACTACCAGGAGCTTCTAAATCAGCTTCTTCAAGACCGCTCATTACAAAGCTATCTTCAAATGCTGGATTAAGTTCTTTATTAAGAATCCACTTATTTATGCCGTGAGGTTCGTCAGAATCAGTAGTATTAAAATCCCCTGCTGAAATAACTGCACGATCAGTAATAGAAGCTGCAATCTCTCTCATTTTCATAGCAGCGATCTCTCTATAATAGTCAGGGTTTGCTTGACTAGGCCAATGATTAGCAAGAACAGTAAGTTTTTCTCCAGAGATTTTAAAGGTAACTTCTAGAATCCCACGAGTTGGTCTTTTCTGAATAAGATCACTAGATAAATCAATCTGATGCAGTTTTGCTTTACCGACAATTGGAAATTTAGACATGATAGCAACATCAATTCCCCTTACGTCTGGGCCTTCTACTAAGGCCAGGGATTTATAACCCATCCCTGATAAACCGTATCTCTCAAGAGTTTTAAGAGCATTCATATTTTCAACTTCTTGAAGAACTATAATGTCAGCGCCCTTGCCTCGGTTATAAGCTTTAATCACCTTTCCAAGATTTTTAACTTTTTTTCTTAAAACTGATCGACTCCAATCAAGTGTCAGGCATGAGTGCTTGTAGTATTCATTTTTTATAGAGTGGCAATAAGCGAGTGCTTCTTCGGATTTTAGCTTGGTCTCAAGAGGCATATAAGTCCAATCCTCTTTACCTTCATCGTGTTTAGTATCAAAAAGATTTTCTGCATTATAGGTCATAACTGAAAATGTTTTAGCAAAACAACTAGCAGATAAAACAAGAACTAAGATCAACAAACAAGACTTTAACGACATGGATGCCCCCAAAATTTAATCCCCCAAACCCAAATAAAATTATGACCTGGTGATTATTGATTGGAAAGCTGAAATTTTAAGTTTTTTTAATTAGTATTATTAGTCCAACCTAATGACGCGCAACTTTAAAACTCTTTCTCTAGCGAAATAACAGTGACTTATAAATTAAATTTCACGCAGGGCAAAGTAAAATGATTTTATCAAAGCTCGTCTTTAATAAAGAGAAATTCAGAAACAGTATCTTTTTCTAATTCATTTAATTCATGTTTATTAAAACGCCAATTAAGCAGCCAGGCCGGTGGATAAAATCTTAAATAAAACGGATTAAACTCAGGTCCTGAGCTTTTAAGTTCAAAACCCCTTGCGCTAATATCTCCACTTGAACCAATCCACCAACGACTATGCAAAGGCAAATCATTTCGAGGTATTATCGCCTCATCTCCATTCCAAGGAGACCTTCTGAGCTTCCTCAAACGCTTAAGACCTAGGCCTTTTATAGACTTAGAAATACTATACAGCCTAGACGTACTTGTATTAATTTTTTCTAACTTCCTCTGTTTTTCGTCCCTATTATTCCACACAGGAAGATCAATCACCTCTGAGTAAAATGCTCTTCCTCCATATCGTTTTTTCTTTTTTTCTAAAGCGATAAACTCATCAAGTCCGTGCTCCTTAATTGTTTTAGCTATAGGCCCAATATAAAGAACCAGTTTTATATTTTTACTATATTTTACAATTTCCTTTATAAGCGTATTTCTTTTTTGAACAACTAAGTCGTTAGTTGCAATCCCCAGGGCCGTTGATTTACTTATTTGATAATCTGCAAAAGGCAGTGAAGGAATGATAAAATAATTATGGTCAAGATTTGTATGCTCTAGATAGCTTTGTATTCTTTGTCCTACCTTTCCAGTTAATGCCCTTCCTGAAAAAAGATCCGTTGGTGAAACAAGGTCTGAGATAATTAGAATCTTAATCTTTCGACTAACCTTGCCTCTATAAAGTGTTTGCTTATTAATAGGAGCATCAACTCCTAAGCTGTTCCAATCAATATCGGAATATGCCGTCAAGGCCTGTGAGAATCTTTTGGGCCCAGAGTCAAAAGATTTTAGATGATCGCGAGAAGGCTCGTAAGGAAGATCATCTTCTTTCATCTTTTTTGGAGGGCCTTTTGTAGTACTCACAGTCCTTAGAAATTTATAATCTTTAAAGATAAGTTGTAAAAGGGTCTGAATCTCACTTGCATTCATCCCTTGAATTAGTGGCAAACTCCCTAAGCATTGCTCAGAATATGCTTCAGGAAAACTTTTTTTAAACTCCTCAAAACTTTTCATTGATTTTGTTCTTTTAAATTCAAATTTTAAGAACTTCTTAATTAGTTCTTTATGATTTTGATCTTGAATATTTTTGTTAAGTTCATCTTTGGTTTTATATGAAAGTTTAGTCTGACAATTATGACTCAAGTTGATTTCCAGAGCACTTTCATTTGTTTTCAAACTTTTATTATTTCCGATACCAAGATCCTGAAGAGTTCCATAGGAGAAATCTTTATAGGGGATTTTTTGTTGCGCTATCTTATAATCTTTTAAAAGCTCTTGGGTCATACCATCGTCAGAGAATAATTTAATTTTCCCTGTCAGTACTTTTGCTGAAATTAACTTTGCTTTCTTTTTATAAACTCTCTCTAGTTCTTCAATGTCTGATTCAAGGGGCGACGGTAAACCCACAACCATAAAATCTCTATATCTTCCCTCGCCCAGGCAATAAGATTTCTGAAGCACTTCCAAACTGCATTGAATATCGCTATGAACAAGCCAATCTAGGATTGCTTGTTTCCCCAAATCACCTACTGCAAGTATTATAGAAAGCTTCTTCTTGTTAATCTTATACATATAATCAATCATTTCATTTCTATGTTTAGTAATGGCAGAGAACTTATTATGAATAAGCCATTTAAGTTTAGTGTTTTCCAATTTTTTTTCTTCACTAAACTTACTATTGCCCACAAGTGTATAATCGGTTTTCAAGGGATAAGAAAGGGCGTTCATAAAGAGATAAGAATGATTAATCCCTAAATAAGAAAGAAAGCTTTGCAGGTAAGTTCCTGAAGTACCAGAAAATGCTTTTTTAGTTATAAGATCATCTGTTTCATTTTCTTGCCCGAGCACAAAAACTTTTACTGACTTTTTTGCAAGACGCCCTCTATACCAAATAGGTCCATGCTCCCAAGTAAACTTTTCACCACGACCTCCAACAATGGCATGAGAGAGTGCTCTGTAATGAGGAGTTTTTGAAAATAATTTTAGCCATTTAGTATTTGATGGTGGTCCAGGATCATAGTCATAGATATTGCCTCTGTTTGCAAAAACAAAGCTATTACAAATCAAAAATAAGAGAAAAGCTCTTCTCATCTAAATGACTCCAACCATTAGGGCCTTTTAAACTACTGTTATTGTAATTTTAGTCATAGTAGAGCTGTAAAACTTATAAGAGATAAATAACTGAAATTACTAGTTTCGACTGATTGATTTAGCTGGAACAGCTTTAAAGGCGTCTTTTACAAACTCTTCTAGAATAGGTTCGCCTGTCACATCATCTAAAACCCAATTTTTAATTATATAACTATTGATAGCTTGTCCTACTTTCACCGCATTTTCATGAGTGTCAAACTCTACAAAAATCATACTGAGTTCTCTATGTTTCACTTCAAAAGCCCCAAGACAACCTAATCCATAATCGGAACAAGGAATGCCACTTGAGATATCTTTAGGGAGCACAATCTGAAAATTTGGATCAGAAGCAATAGCGATTTGATACATTTTTGATTTTTCGTATCGATCTTCCTTGGAGCAAGAATAAAAGATTAAGGTGATAAGAATAAAGGCAAACTTCAAGGTCTCTCCTTTATTTACGTTTGTACCGAGGAGTCTTTTTAACTTTAACTTTCTTTTTAACTTTTTTCACTATTTTTTTCTTAGTAGATTTCTTCTTGTTTTTTTTGCTCTGACCTTGGGCCAATGCCTTAAACTTAATAGCTGATTCACGATAGCTAATTTCGTCAAGATTAAAACTTAATTGATTCTTGATTACTTTATTAATTTTTTCAATAAGAAGCTGGTCTCTTTTAGTAGTTGAGACAAAATTATAAACAGCACCACTTTTATTTTGGCGAGCCGTTCTCCCCACTCTGTGTAGATAATAAAGAGGCGTTTGTGGAAGATCATAATTTAGCACCCAGCTAAGATCCTTAAAGTCCACACCCCGAGCTGCAATATCAGAGCTTACTAAAACTTGGATTTTTTTATCTTTAAATTGCTTAAAAACAGTTGTTCTTTCTTTAGGAGTTAGTCCTCCGTGAAGAACGCCAATTTTATTTTTAATTTTACTGTCTGCTTTTTGCTCTTCTAAATATTGAAAGAGAGCATCTACTTCTCTTTTTAAATTACAAAAGATAATCCCTTGTCCTCTAGCCTTAGTTTTTAAAAAGCTCAGGGTATATTTATACTTTTCGCCCCTAGGAACACTCACATTAAAGGTATCAACCTTAACAGAAATCTTATGAGAACTTGTATCAATGCATTTCACAAACTCTCTATCACCAAAATTATTAGTGATAAATTCATCAATTTGTTCAGGCATAGTTGCCGAGAACAAGCCTACACAACATTTTTCATCTAATTCATCTGCAATTTTTTTGACAATGGTATCAAAGCCCATATCTAGTAATTGATCAGCTTCATCTAAAATTAAAAAATCCAACGATGAAAGATCAACCTCTCCTCTAGCAATGGCCGAGTTCAATCTTTTAGGTCCAGCCACAAGAATGTCATAAGAGGAGTTTGCGAGTTCAACTGTTTTTGCAGAACTTGTTCCTCCAAATAGTTTTCTCACTCTTAATTTATGATGATGAGAAATACCCTTACAAACTAAAAAAGTTTGAAGTGCCAACTCTCTTGTAGGACTAAGAATCAATGCACGAGGTTTAGATTTGGCCTTGATATGTGAGGAGTTTTCTGTTTTTTTTAAAACCTGCATCATGGGAAGCGCAAAACATAAGGTTTTCCCTGAGCCAGTGGGTGCTAATGTAATGACAGAACTTTTTTCTATAAGTCTTGGCATAGCAATTTTTTGCACCGTCGTAGGGCTAACGATTGATTGTTCTTTTAAATAATAGAGTGAACTTTGATCAAGTCCAGCTTTTGTAAATCCCATCAGAACGCGACTCTAACATTCAGTGCATGAAGTGTCTCTGTATTAAAACTATCATCTTTAGACCCAACAGGAAATTTTAAGAGATACTCTAAGTTTAAAACCCATATTCTCAGTCTTGGTGAAAAAGTAAAATGATCAGGGTCCATCAATGCATAGGCCGACAATGGAAATGCACCAAAAAACACCTCCGTTCCTCCGTACATAGTATCGCTTAAGGAGTAATGGCTCCTATTATAGGCTCCCACAAATGGTTTTAAGTCTATGAAATCAAACTCTAAGTTATAAGACATATGCAGTCTTGTAAGCGGCTTATTAGAGCCAAAGATTGGTCTACCTACTGCTTCCGATTTCTTATCATTAAGCTCAGCGACCATTAGATCTTCTATTGCAACCATTATATCAAAACTCTTATTTCTATACCCTAAACTATAATCAGTACGAAGAGAGACAACTGAGTTATCTACAGCTTTTGTAATATCCAGGGAATCAGTATCATTAGCTAAAGTAACACCATCTTGTTGAGAAAAATGATCCCTCATCTGATTCCAATAAACATCCAGGTGAGAATAAAAATGATCAGTGTGTTCCATATCAAAACGGAGCCCAATATCACCTTCCAACTTTGCATAAAGTTGAACAAGAGCATTTGTAAAATTAGTAATTCCTAATTGACTAGGCTCCCCTAATGAAGCAGAAATCCCTCCATCGACTTTAAAGCGGATGCTTGGGTCAATATCTGTCCCCCATAAACTAAAAGAAGGAAGTGGAGCACCTGTTGCAACTCTTACAAAAGCTTGATGTTCTGTTTCTAAATTTTCATTTAAAAAGTTTTGGATTTCATTAGCATCCCTGGTGCTGGCTTTTTCTTCGGCATTATCGATAAAGTCCAAAGTATTAGTTGTCATCTCAACGCTGGTATCAAAATAATACTCATGCCCTATAGGTCTAAAAAGAGTCTCTAAGAAAAACTTATCTTGCATAAGAGCAAACCTATCAACTTCACTCCTTGCCCCAAAGGCCTTTAAACTAACAGCAATTAAAATAAAAAATATCAATGATTTCATAAGGATCCTTTAATTTGACTTTTTTCTATTTTAATAAGAAAGGCGCTTTCTTATTTTTTGCGGCAAGTATTTCTTTTGCTTTTTACGATAAGTCCAAGGTCTTAAAACTTTATCTGACCAAACACCAAGGAGATTATCTTTGGCCTCTTTTTGAGTCCGTTTAAAGAGTTCTGACTCTTTCTTATCTTGAAACTGGCTTCTGGGGTAAACAAAGGCCATACCTGATTGAACTAGTTCTAAATTAAGAGAGGTATTTTTATGAAAAAGAATAACTAAATACCTTCCATAATAGCCTCTTCCCCTGATCTCTACTTTTAGTTTATGGCAGTATTTCTCCAAGTATTTCTTAGAAATAAGTCCAATCGGTTTGCCATTTTTTGATGTTTGGAATAACTCGGGAGCATCAATATGAATAAGCCTGGTATTAAGCTTTTGGCCCAGAACCTCTAAAACCATACTGTCACCATCTTTAACTTGAAGGCATTGTCCCTCAAAATAAAGCCTTCTTTTAGGATTTCCGGCCAATACAAAGAGGCTCGTAAGAATCGCAATTAAATAATTCATAGAAATTTTTCCCTATGCCTTGCTGATAGTTTGGCAATAGAGCATATTCAGCCTAATAAGGATCATCATGGAAATTACCAAAGAAGTGAGTAAACACTTCAAATTTGAAATTACACATCAAGATAAAAACTGCGGCGCTCGAGCTGGAGTTATTAAAACCCCCCATAGCGAGATACAGACACCAGTTTTTATGCCAGTTGGTACACATGGTGCAATTAAAGCATTGGCCCCTCTTCATTTGGATGAGATTGGCCAACAAATTATTCTTTCAAATACCTATCATATGCACCTTTCTCCAGGTTCAAAATTGGTTCAAAAGGCCGGTGGACTTCATAAATTTATGAACTGGGACAAATCGATTCTTACTGACTCTGGAGGATTCCAGGTTTTCAGTTTGCAAAAAAACTCAATCACTGAGGAAGGTTCTAAATTTAAGGCTCCTGGGGGAAAAGATATTCTTCTCTCCCCTGAGATCTCGATTGGCATTCAACAAGAGCTTGGCTCAGATATTATGATGGCCTTTGATGAATGTATTCCTTATCCGGCCTCAAGAGATTATGTCCAAAACTCTATTGCTAGGACTCATCGTTGGCTTGATCGCTGTATTGATTCTTGGACTAATCCTAAACAAGCACTTTTTGGAATTATCCAAGGCTCAGAGTTTGACGATTTTAGATCTCAATGTGTTGATGAGGTTTGCTCAAGGGATCTTCCAGGCTATGCCATTGGTGGAGTTAGTGTTGGGGAAGGCACAGAGATCATGGAAAAGGTCGTTGCCTATACATCACCTCTTATGCCTAAAGATAAACCTAAATATGTTATGGGTGTTGGGAATCCAGAAGACCTACTTATGATCTGGGAATATGGGATTGATATGAGTGATTGTATTATTCCAACAAAATTTGCTCGTGGTGGAACTCTTTTTACTAATAGAGGAAAAATTCGAATCAGACATAAAAACTACAGAAGAGATTTTTATCCTATAGATCCAAATTGTCCTTGTTATACTTGCAAAAATTTTACTCGTGCCTACGTTAAACATTTATTTGATGCTAATGAAATTTTAGGCCAAGTGCTGGCCACAATTCATAATCTCGCCTTTTACCATGGGCTTGCGACAAGGGCCCGAGAAGCAATTTTGCAAGATAGGTTCTTAGAGTTCAAAAAAAGTTTTTTGAATGAATATGGGAACAAATAAGCTAATTACAAGTACTTAGACAATTGAAAAAAATTGCCTATTCAAGTTTTTGTTTGATATGCCGAACTATTTTAAGTATATTAAAACTCGAGAGATTGTAGAGGCCCAAAGGGAACTAAAATGTATATTTGTGTATGTAGAGGCATTACAGACAGTCAGATTAAAGAAGCTTCTAAGTCTGCTAGTACTGTTAAAGAAGTTCTTAAGTCCCTAGGAGTGGGTAATGATTGTGGTACTTGTCTAAACTACGCAATTGAAACATATCTTGAACAAGCTCCTCAAAGCCTGAAAAACCCTCCTAAAAACCCATAGTTTGATTCCTCAAACAAAGGTATCCGTTCCCATCACTTAAATTTTCATGTAAAAATAAATAAATCTGAAATAAGGATCTTTATATGAAAGGCAGTAGCAAAATAATTGATGCATTAAATAGTGTTCTCACAAAAGAACTAACGGCCATTAACCAGTATTTTCTTCACTCACGTATGCTTGAAGATTGGGGCCTTGAAAAATTAGCTAAGCTTGAGTACGCCGCTAGTATTGATGAAATGAAACATGCAGACCAACTTATTAAAAGAATACTTTTCTTAGAAGGTCTTCCTAA
>CAYGJN010000026.1:0-18317 GCA_964350135.1 uncultured Bacteriovoracaceae bacterium
CATTGGTGGCAGTGGTTAATGCAGGAACTTTTTCTAAGGCCGCAGAAGATCTAAATGTCACTCAATCTGCTATTAGCCAAAGCATTAAAAATCTTGAAAAAAAGGTAGGGGTGAATCTTTTCATGAGAAGTGGGAAAAAGATCCATCTAACAAATGAGGGCAAACAGCTCTTTGACTTGGCCAATAAGTATTTAATGCAAATGAGCGATGTTTTAAGCGAACTTCAGGAAAGTAAGAATACTATGTCTGGAAAACTTAGAATTGGCACATTGACAGGTGTTGGAAAGTCTTGGCTTTCAAGAAAAGTCATAGATTTTTCTGCAGATCATCCAGATCTTAATGTAGAACTCAAGATGGATTTCCCTGAGGAGTTAGTATCTCAATTTGATTCCTATGAATTAGATGGAATTATTGTCCCAGAATTTTCTTTGCCTAATTCTGGGGAGAAAATGCTTATTGGGACTGAGTACTCAACACTTGTCTTTCCAGCAAAGAGTGATTTTGGAATTCATCATAATATTAGCTTTGATGAGCTTATTAATCTTCCATTAATCATGTTTGAGTATAACGACACTCTATTCTTGAAATGGTGTCATAAAATTTTTGGCAAGACTCCTTTAAAAGTAAAAAGAAGGCTGATTATTAATTCTCACGGTAATATGCTTGAAGCAGTGAGCAGGGGGATTGGAATTGCTGTTATTCCAACACATGTATTATCTCGATCTTTTTATAATGAAAAAGTAAGTACACTCGGTGAAAAGTTTACTGTTTTAAATCAAAAATTTTATTTTGTTTATCATAATGAATCAAAAGAGCTTTTAAGAATGAAAATGTTCCATAAAAGTCTTACTGAGTCCCTTAAAACGGATCCGCTATATTAATGAAAGATCAGCTCCCAAAATCTATTATTAAAATGGCCAATTGGTTTCATCAAAAGAATATTAAAGTTATTCTTATAGGTGGGACGGTCAGAGATTACCTTCTTAATGGTCAAATTAGTAATGATTTTGATTTTGAAATTCACCCATTAAAAAATAGTGAATTCACTGAAGTATTAGTTGAAAAGATTATTCACTTATATGCACAAGAATTTAAGCTTAGTTATGAAAAACTGCTCTATGGAGTTTTTAGAGTAGGAGAGTTTGAGCTTGCTATGGCGAGAGTAGAAAAATTTACAGATCTAGATTCACATAAAAACTTTACGGCAAAATGGGTTGAAAATCTTGATTACACTAAAAGTTTTAGCAGAAGAGATTTAACAATTAATTCAATTGGTTATGATATTTTATTAAGCGAATATATTGACCCTTTTAAAGGCAGACTAGACATAGAGTCTAGGTTATTAAATGCCGTAAATAGAGAAGATTTTGTAAAAGATCCAGTTCGTGGACTTAGGGCCATACGTTTTGCTGTGAAATTAGACTTTAAAATTTCTCAGGACCTAGAAGAGAAAATTAGAGAAATAAAACTACAAAATCTTACGGCCTATTATCTTTTATACGAATCAAAGAAGTCTAATAACACTTATAGATTTTTTGAACTTTTATTCAAATACTTTAAGGTGGATAATTTAAACGATGAACTTAAAATTATTAACAAATTATTTCATAAAATTAAAATTAGCTCTAGTTTTGAAACAGCCTTGATAGTTAATTGTTTAGTATATTGTTCAGAGTTAGATCAAGAAAGACTTATAAGTTATTTTCAATGGAAGAAAAAGGCAGTGAAATGGATAAAAGGGATTTTGAATAATCCTAGTCTTGGTAGTGATTTTAATGAAAAATGTGAAATATACAAAATCTCTCCTAGTACATTTAGAGAAGTTTTAGATGAGCAAAGTTAGAGTAAACTCTGCAAAAAATATTTCAAAAGATAATTTGGAAGCTATAAGAAAAATATTTTTTGAATGCAGTGGCATAAAAAAATTCAACTCTGAAGATGAAAAAGATTTGTTTTTTCAGCGTTGGTGCGGATTATATCTTCAGAAGTATCCAGATACTTGTTATTACGCCACTAAGAATAATCAGCTTCTAGGTTATATTCTGGGCTGCTTGGATTCTGAGAAGTTCTTACATGAGGTTACTTTGGGGTCATTATTAATTTTTAAGGAATATTTTAAAAAATATCCGGCCCATCTCCATATAAATATAGACCCAAAATCCCAAGGCCTTGGGATAGGATCTCTACTTATAAAGCATCTCATCAATAAAGAAAGCTGCAATTTTTTTATTGTTACAGGCGCAGGGCAATCCAATATAGAGTTTTATAAAAAACTCTCTTTTAAGGTTGCTAAAATTGCAAATTACAGTGGTTCTGACTGTATTTTTATGACTTTTGACAAGTAATCTTAAAACTATTCTAATAATTATTAACTACTATTTGCATGGTGCTCTAATTTTTAAGGATAGAAAATGCATTTTAAATTAATAATATTCTTTATTTTCTCTTTTCAATTACAGGCCAAGGTATGGATAACTCCAACTTCTCTTGTTGATAAAAAAAAATTGCCAGTTCTTATGGATGATATGGATTACAAACTTTTGGACCTTGCCATTGATAGACAATTAATGGCCTACAAAAATTTTAAATCTTTTACTCATGTTAAGCTTGGTGATTCCTCCTACAAAATCAATGATCTTAAGAGCTCGTTAATTGATTTTAAGTATATAATTAAATCATTTAATGACTGTCTTAAATATAGTTCAAAAAGAAATTGTCACCTTCGTTCTATAGATAAAATTAAGAAAAATTTTAATTTTTATCAAGCTGAAACTAATGAGAAAACTAAGTTTACAGGTTATTACACTCCTGTTTATCACGCCTCTTCTGAGCAATCTGTTGATCTTAGTTATGCTGTTTATAAGAAACCTAAAAAAAATCATACTACTTACTCGAGAGTAGAAATTGACTTAGATAAGAAATTAAGTGGTCAGAATCTAGAACTTGGTTATATCAAAAGCCCTTTTGATATCTACAAACTTCATGTGGAAGGAGGAGGGAAATTAATTTTTCCTAATGGTGATACTAAATATATTAGTTATAACGGAACTAACAAACAATCATTTCGCTTTATTTCAGTCTATATGAAAGAACAAGGAATGATAGAGGATTTGAAAGTTGTTACCCAAGAGAAATTTTTAAAAGAGAATCCATGGTCATGGAGAGAAATTTACGAATATTGTCCAAGTTATGTGTTTTTTAAAGAGACTGATCATCCACCTTATGGTGTTGATAATATTATTCTTACAGATGGCAGATCTATGGCCCAGGATAATAGGTATTATAGAGTTAAAGGACTATTAGGATTTGTAAATGTCGAAAGCAAAGAAAGTGATTCGATCAAGGTCAATAGATTCTTCCTTGATCAAGACACTGGAGGTGCTATCAAAGGAGTGGCGAGGGCCGATCTTTATTTAGGTGAAGATAAACAAGCTCAAGAAAACTCTGACAAGCTGACTCATTTTGGTCGGATATACTATTTAGTAGGCAAAAAATACGCTAAAAAATATTAGTTTAATTTAGGCCAAGCTTTGTTACAATAAGATGGAGCAACCTGAAGGAGTTTTTTATGGTAGACCTTCAGTCCATTTTAGCAAGCCATCACTCTCGTGATTTTCACGGTGAAGGTAAAAACGACAAAGAAAGCACTCAAGAAGTCACATTTTCAAGTATTCCAGATATATTCTTTGATGAAATTTTGGTTAATTATAAACTTAATAGAGTTGAGACACTTCTGTTAATGTTTCTTTATAGACAAGTTTGGTGTAGGCCAAATCTTCATAAAAAATACGGTATTAGCCCAATGCTTTCTCACACTCAAATGGGCACATTGCTTAATATTACTCTTGATGAGGTTTACCAAGCATTAAGAAAGCTTGAGTCTTTTGGTTTCATAGAGACTATCCGATCTGGTCAGTATTTTGTGAGAAGATTTTTTACTGAAGAGTTCGACTATAGGTTTGGCCATTCTTATGAAGATAGCTAACAAATATTGGTTATTTGATAACTAAGGTAGTTTATTTTTTTTACTACGATATAATAAGAATATGGCTGAAGCGATTAAGATCTTATACATAGGTAAGGATGGTTCATTTTGGAGAGAGCTCCAAAGTAAAACTCGTAATATGTATAGAAAACTTCAGTTTGAGTTTGAGCAAAGATATGGAAATGGACCTGAGGTATATGGAAAAACCTTTATTCATATTTGTGAAAATCCTCCTAATGTTATCTATGTAGACTTCGCTGTTGATCCAATAGATTGTCTTTATTTGGCCAAATTAATCCTAAGAGAAAATTCATTAAAACATATACCAATAGTGGGACTACTTGATTATTTGGCATCTGAGGATCAAGTTTTAAAAAGTATTTTCACAGGCATTCCTTTTGTTCATATTAAAGGAGGAGACTTTTTTTCCAAAGTCTATGACCCACTTTTCTTAGCAGCTCCAGATGATATTACAGCGCCCAAGTTTGCAACAGCTAAAGCTGAGGAGGCCTTTGATATTTATGAGATTTTTAGATTAGGTTACGTCTCAAATGAAAATATTCACTTCGAAGGTGATTCTCATTTTGAAGTTGGAGAATTTGTTCATCTGGATCAAAAAGTTTTTGATAGTTCTACTTTGCCTTCTAATAGATTTAGAGTAACCCATGTATCCCGTGAAAACCTATACTATGATTATCGGTATGCTTATGAGGCGGAATTTGTTTTTAAAGACCCAGAAGTTGACGAAGAGGGGAAGGCCAAAGCTGAAAATGCTGAGTTAAAAGCATTAAAAGAAGAGATTTCTGGTCGTATTGGGGCTTGGGTAAAAGAAAATTCTCAAGGGGAAAACTCTAAAAGTACAAAAGTATTTATTGTTGATCGTAACAATAATATTTATCTTCAAGTGAAAGAAAAACTAGAAAAAATGCCTTATAGTTTTAGAACTCAAACTTATATTAAAAATATAGAAGGCGAACTTAGAAAACATATGCCTCATATTATTTGTTATAGAATAGAAGAGAAATCTGATTATGATAAAAAGCGTGAAGAATACAAGATGGCCCAAGAGGAACTGTTAAAAAACAAAGAAATTACAGCAATTCAAGAACTGCCTGAGCGTGAGCAATTTAATAGTTTTAAGAATTTGAAGACAATAGTGGAAGTCATAAACTCGATTGACAAGTATGACCCATTTATAGTTATTTTTGGTGAATCTAGAAGAAACTCAGAAACTTGTAAGCAAGAGTTAGGTTATAAGAAAGTTATTGCACTTAAAAATGAAATAGATTTTAAATTAATAGTTAATTTAGCAGATAAGTTTTCATTGAAAGCAAAAGAGCAGGATAATGCTGAATATGTCGAACGGCTTAATATGCTTAAAAAACAAAATTATAATAGATATGCTCGTACGACTATTGAAGATCTTAAGCCAAAAAAAGTATTTTTCAAAAAAAGTGATAAGCGATCTTGGATGCTTTTTCATCACAAGGTAATTTTAAAAGAGATTAATGAAGCCGAAATCTATATTCAATCTGATAGAGAGCTACCTCTGTATACAAGTTTTAAAATTGATGATCCAGTTCACTACTATATTACTATTGTTCCCCATATAAAGAATAATTTATGGGAAAAAGAACAAGGTGTTTATAGAGGACTTATTCATGTCATTACTGAGACTGAAAAGGCCAAGCTCAGACAACATATCAATACTTATTTTTTCAAAGAAAAAGATGAAAAAAAGCGAGCTGAGTTAGAAGAGTGGAAAGCAAAAAATGAAGCAGTTGTTGCTGAAAGGGCCTCTCTTGAAAAAGAGCTAGAAGAAGGACAAGAGCAGGAGAGTGTTGAAAAAAGTGAAGCTAACGACTTTGAACAATTAGACAATGACTCTAATGAGAGTGAAGACTCATAAAATAATATTTTAAATAGCCCTTTTTTCTAAATGCTCAATTTGATATAGTAGGATATGTCATTGTTTAAGATTCTCATATTCCTGTTTCTTTTTTATATAACTACTAAAATTATTAAGACATATATTTTTATAAAAAAGATTAAAACTGCTCATACATTTGAAGATAAACAAAAGAAGTCTACTCGCAGCTCGGATATAGAAGCTGAATATAAAGTTTTAAAAGATTAATTGAGTTCATAGTAAACTAATTCAAGTTTTTTACTCTTGTTACATTGAAAAGCAAGATTAAGCTTATCATTAATCAATACAGGGTTTTTAGGTCTACAACCCGGATCCATTTGTATATTTGTTTCAATATTGATTTTAGAAATACCTCTATCTGTATGTCTTAATACATAAACATTATCAGAGCTGATTTGAGTAGAGTCTATATAAAGTGCTGCTGTTTTATTAAATGTAATAGGATAAAAAGTTTCTTTAAACACTTCACCACTTAAAAAACTTGATACATGGACATCATAACTGAATATTTGATTCTTATTTTTATGGAAAAACCTTAACTGACTTGTTGTTTGAAATAGATGGATATTTTCAAAATCATTTTTCCAGCTAGAAATATGAAATAGCAGTTTTTCAGATAAATCTGTTTGTTTTATAAAGGATTCAGATTTTGTATTAAGATTAAAAATTTCCCAAAGATCATTCCTGTGAGCACCTATAAATATATTATCATCTGTTTTAGTTGTATTTAAATCAATAATTCTATCATACTCATAGCCGGCAAGAGGTGTGCTTCTATCAAGTTTGGAAATCTTCATACCTGAATTATCAATATTAGAAATCTGAATCCTGTAGTTTTCTTTTAGGAAACCATTTCCAGCTGAAAAGTAAATCCAAGCATTATTATTATAGAAATCTTGTTCATTTTGTTTGCCTAAATTGAGCCAGCTTAATTGAGCAGGGAAGTTGATAGATAAAGCCTTTTCCAAATTATTAATATATTTATAATCATCAATAATTCGAGTCTGAAGTTTTACTATGCCATTTTTAATAATTGGAAAAAGGTAAAATAAACGAACTCGTGAACTCTTATCTGCTTCAAAAGGATCAGGGTTTTCATTGTATTTAGGAATATTACCTTGTGCCATAAAAAATGGCAGTGAAATATTACCTAATTCTTTATGGTTATACTTTATATAAACAGATCTATATGTATCTAGGATTTGACCTTCAAAATCAAGTTCCCATTTTGTGTATTGATCAAATAGTTTTGATCCATACTGATCATATAGGTAATGGACAATCTTTGATTGATTATTGTCCTTTTCAACTACTCTTATCCAATAATCCAAATTACCATCATAATTAATATCATGTTTTTGAATACTTAAAAGTTTTTCAGCTTTTGGGTAATTAAAGATTAGTGTTGAGTCAATTTTAGCAGAGTTAGTTTTAAGTATAGTAACACTAAGTCCTGTTTTATCATCTTGAGATTCATAATAATAATCTGGGTTAGAGGCTGCAAAGATACTTGTATCAATGGTTTTAAGGTTGAGTATCTTATTATCTTTATTATTAATTACAAGAGTTTTCTTATTATCAATTTCACTAAGACGCCTTGTGAGAAATAATTTTCTTTTATAGGTATGTTTTTTACCTTCATATTCGATAGATAAAGTTAGGTAGAAAGTACTCTCACTCTTTAAATCTTTTGCATTTAATTCCAGTTCAAGCTCTTTTTCAGTGTCTTTTGAAATATTACTCAAATAAAATGTAGAGCGTGTAAATACTAGATTTGGGTTACTTGAATTAATCTTAATGACAGCATTATCAATTTTTTCACCTAAATTGCTTAATTTAATATTAAATAAGGCCTTAAGTCTTTTATCAATTTTTATATTGTTTAAATTTTTAAGTACCGGATATAAAAATTTTGTCTCTGGGGTAGTTATTGATGCTGTGATATCAACTAGGCCGTTACTTATGTATTTTCTTTTATCAATAATATTTTTACTAGTTGAGTATATTCTACGTTTGATTTCATTGGCAGAGATTGTTGGATCTTTTGATTTTAATAATGCTATTGCAGCACTAATATAAGGTGCGGCCTGACTTGTTCCACTTTTTAGTTCATATTTTTGAATAGAAAATAATATTGGATCCATGCTTTCTGGAAATGTTGAAAGTATATCTCCGCCTGGTGCAAGTATATCTACATGTGAACCAAAATTGCTGAAATTAGATATTTTCATATCTAAATCAATTGACCCGACACATATAACTTTCTCATATGCACAAGGGAAAATTGGTGAGTCATGGTTATTATTACCAGCAGCAGCAACTACTGTTATGCCATTTCTAATAGCTTCATTAACTGCTTCCCTAAGATGATTCTTATCTAGAATTTTAGGCCAACCTAAACTAAGATTTATGACATCCACATTTCGTGAAATAGCATAAAGAATACCCTGCGCAATACGGTCACTTAGGCCAAGTGCATTTTCATTATCATTACTATTTGAAAGAACTTTTATTGGTAGAATTTTAATTCGGTTAGAAAGTCCTGTTATGCCAAGTTCATTATTTTTAGTTGCAGAAATAATACCTGCTATATGTGTGCCATGTCCTATATCATCATCTGGTTTATTGTCTCCATCTTTATTTTTCCCAGTAAAGTCCCATCCCAGACAGTCTCCTATATAACCATTATTATCTTTATCTTCTTTAGGTCTAAAAGGAATCTTTCCATTATTGCATTCAATATGGTTTTTATAGAGATTCTCTTGCAAGTCTTCATGAGAAATATCAATCCCACTGTCTAGTATAGCTATCACTGTATCTTTAATTAAAAAATTATCTATATCATAAGGAATATTAATTATAGCTTTGGGATTGCTTGTAATCGTAAATGAAGTAATATCATCAAGATCTTTAGAGACAGTATGACCATTATTATCTAAGGCCCATTGATAAGAACTTAATGGGTCATTTGTAATTAATTTATTAGATGGAGTAAGTGATAATGCTTTAATTTGTATATTATCCTCAATACTAATTATTTCAGGAATGCTCTCTAGTTTTGACTTTTTGTTAGTACTAATAAAAAGATTTTTGAAATACCCTTTTTGATAAACAGAAAAAGGACGCAAGTTTAAATTATAATTCAATTCTAATGATTTGATTTGAGATTTTTCTAACGACGAATTAAATTTAACAATATGTTCAACAGAAAATAAATTTAAACTTAGTAGTAAAAGTAAATATTTCATTATAAACGCCTCAATAACCAATAAAGTAATAACTCACTCTCTGATATACCCATATTACCTTGAATAGATTTTAGTCCACCTCTGGCCTTGACAGCACCAATTTTACCTAATGAATTAGAAATTATTGCCTCATCTCCATCTTCAACACCACCTCGAAAACCAGTGATTCTTCCAAAAATAAAAAGGTTATCCTCACCACCAATAATTTCAATAAATCTTGATAGTTCAAGTGAATTTTCTAGTATATTAATGAGTCCAATAGAGTTTTTAGTAAAGTCCTCCGAGCTTAAAGCATAGGTTAGACCTTTTCTTTTATCATTAAGCTTTTTAAGTATTCTTTTTTTCATGCGAATAAGACGTCGTTCATAATGCCTTTGTGATTCATTAATTTTCATAGGAGGATATTTAATATAAAGGTATTTATTTAGGAAATTTAAAAAATCAGCATCTGATAAAGTATATAGATACTCCAAAGCATTATCATAGAGATAAATATTTACATCAATAGAGTATAACTCGAGGAACTCAGTATCTTTTAAGACTTCTTCTGGAAATAAAATATCACCAAATTTATTATTAATATCTTCTATTAACTTATCTATCTTTGATCTTTTTGCTTTCCAACCGGCCCATCTATAATTGATATCGATAAAACTATCATCAAGGCCTGTGTCTTTTTGTTCTACTTCGGCCCTTATCTCTCTTAGGGTTGAACTACCTTTAAAAGTATCTGCAGGATTACCTGATCCTGTGTTTGGAACACTGAAGTCGGTGTCCAGCCCTTCTTCTATGATTGCATTTAAAATATCAACACTTAGACCTTGATAGTCTTTTCCTTTTCGTTTACCTGATGATCTTCTATGAAATATTTTTTCATAACCATTTGGGTGAGTGATTGATATTTTATCAGCTTGTTTTAGGTAAGCTGATTTAAAATATAGAAATGAGAAATCCTGAGAGTCCTCTTTGAATTTATGCCTTATCTCATAAGGCTGCTGTAAGCTTGTTAGATACTCAAGATTATTTTTGACGAAAACTTCTCTTAAGGCCAACGCATTTTTAACAATATTAGCATTCTCACTCAACTCAGTATTCATATCCAATGAATAAAACTTTGTATGAGCATCTCCACTAGATTTTTGTACTTGGAAATTAATGATAGGGCCAAAAGCCTCTATGCCTAATGAAAGTCCTAGTATTGCAGCCTTACCGCGACCTTTGTACACTTGAATTGTGTTTTTATCGCTTCTAGTAATATGTAGTCTTGAAAGAGCTACTTTAGATCCATAAAGAGCAGCTTGTGCTTTAAGGTCATTGGTGATTTCATAAGCAGCTCCGCCGCTTAAGCTTTTGGCAATATTATCGGTTATAATAAAAGATTCACCAACCTCTAGACCCTCAAAGAATCCATTCATTATTTCATCAATCTTTTCCTGTTTTTGATCACTTGGAAGATTATTAAATTCTTCAGTTGTGAAGTAATTAAAAAGGTTTCCATTTTTTCTTTTAACTAGATTAACAAGTAAATTTTTATAAGGCTCTTTAATGGCCTTTTTGATGCTTTTAATAGGTTTGATATGTGAATAAGTGCGAGATAAATCAACTTTAGTATCTACGAAAACTTGTAAACTTGCAGGTACACCTGTTGCCGATAAAAAGACACCTGCTCCAATAGAAACATCAAAATTATCTGCAAGTTGAATCATATTATCTGTACCAAGGTAAGATCCCGCAAATATCTCTCGTGATACTGAGATATTTCCATCAAAAGTTGGTATAGCAAAAATACCAAAAGGTATTTTTTTAAACTCACCTGTATTTATAAAATTATTGAGCTGATCTTGAGCAGCTTCAATTTGTTTCCCTTGAACTTTTTTAGCAATATCAGTTGTAGGTATAATAAGATCATTTAACTTGAATACGAGTCCATCAATAGCAGTTGAAATTAATTTTGATTTAAAAAATGCAGCAATTTCGCTGGATGAAAGAGGTGAGTCTGGTAGATCGTAAGAAAATCTAGAACCATATCCATCCCACCATTGTTTAGTGAGAACACCATTATATAATTCATCTCCATGATCTATTTTACTATTAAATTTAATTTTTGAATTTTTAAATTTAAATAATTTAAGGACTGTATTTCTGCGAGAGATAAGTTTTTCAACTAAGACCTTGGAAACTGCTTCTGGGTAGTAAGATTTAGCTACAATATCTTCGAAATCTGACCTATCAAGTCTTTCTAGACGCTTAAGCATCCAGAGTGCATCATGGTAAGTAGGTGCAAATTCTTCTGAATGATCTGTATTTAATAAAACAAAATTATTATAAATTTTTCCTAGTTGCCAAGAAAGACCATTAATACTTTCTCTTACATTAACTAGTGCATAAGGAATAAGAAGAGAGTTAAATACACGCCTTCCTTGAATAATCTGAGATGGCATATAGCCCATTGCTAGATTGTATATAGGCTCATTAACTTCAAGCATAAGAACATCTTGAAGTTCTACTATTTTTGAACTTGTGTCTTTTGGGTTTAGAACCCATCGATCTGACACTCCAAAAGTTTGATCTGTTAGATCTTCTAGAAAAATTTTCTTAGAGAAACTTCCTTTGAATTTAATATTAACTTTGGGTACATATTGAATCTTGGGAACTATATAGCCTAGTTTTCTTAGAATATTTTTTCTTAATAAGAAGCTATGTGAGTTCTTACTAACTAAAATAACATAATGTTTAACCTCTCCCGATTTAGATCTTTGAGAAACTGTAAATCTGAAGTTTTCAAGTCTCGAGCTTATATTTGAAATATAATTAAGCTCTGTTGTAGTGTTCCCGTTTATTAGATCCTCTGAATCATTTAGGTCATTACCTAAAGTGTCTGACCAAATATCTGACTGGTATGGATTAAGTGTAGATATATCAAGACCCTGATTGTAAAGGGTGTCAACCTGGGCCGGTAATAATCTTTTGCCTTTATAAACTAGATCTGTAGATGGCCTTCTTTTATATTCTAGTGGTATTGAGCCAGGTAAGTACTCAAGATTGGCAAGAGCCTGACCTGCTATAAGAACAAAAAGTATAATTAATTTATACACAACTTCTCTCTTATGTTTCTCTCGATACACCCAATTCCATAGGTAAGCACACGCTAGCCTAAGGGCCGTGTATAGGCAAAGCCGCATCTAAGAGATAGTAATTATTATAGGAAATTATTCAATAGACCCCTCTTGTAAGGGCCTATTGAATATAGAAAACAGTTTTATTGAGCTAAAAAACCACTAAAGATTTCTTGCATATCTTCTGGTGCAATATCATTTGTAGCAGCTGCTTGTTCTATGACTGCTTCAAGTGACTTGCTATCACCTTCTAAAGATTTCTTAAATGCTTCTTTGGCGTCAGTAATAGATACTCCTAGTACTTCAGTTGAAAAGGCATCATGATCTGCATCAGTCATACTGTCTTGGTTTTTATCCCATTGAACAGCTAGTCTTGCTACTTCTTTTGCTCTTGATTGACTTAGTCCAAACTCACCAGCTAGAAGATCAGCAGAGTTTTTAATCTGAAGGCCTTCTTTAAAGGCAGCAATTTTCTCTAGATCTTTTCCTGTTGCTTGTACTTTTTCGAAAAGTAGACCAGTTCTTCTATCTCTGTAACGAGTCGGAACATACTCATCTTCCCAGTGCCAACCAAATTCATACTGACCTGTATAATAGTCATAATATGAACCATAATCTTCAACAGTGATCCAGTGACCAGGAATTCTTCTTAAATCGTAGTAAAAATTATTTGATAGAGTATCAACATAATTAACAACATCTTGCCCTGGTTTCCAGTCGCCAATATAATAAGCGTCGTATTGTTTTAATGTTCTGTCATAAACAACAACATGGTCATACTGTAATGTTGATTTCTTAGTAAGCTCTACATTATAGTTTCCAGTAGCATTTAATGCAGTTACAAATTCTTGTGCTAACTCTTTATGGTTAAGTCCAAGAGATGGGGCACCGCCACCATTTCCACCGCCACATGATACAAGCAAAACAGTCATTGCAACTAATGCAATTAGATTTTTCATCCTTCTCTCCTTTTAGTTGATGATTTGAACAGATATCTATAAAGCAAAGACTGTGCCATGACTCAGTGCTTCTGTTCCGGTAAAAAATATATGTTTCATACTTGTGACAGCAGTATTTAAGAAATTCATTAAATACTATTTGACATGCATTGCATTAGCAGTGTCATTTTGTCGGATTTAAACTGGATCAGATTGGTACTAGAATCAAAACGCATCTTGCAGTGAGTTGTAGGGCCTCTAGAAAAGAGACCCTTCAAGCTATTAGTTTAGAATATTTGTAAAAATACTTTCAACTTGCTCTGGTGTTAGACCATTATGTACGGCCACTTTATTAACAAGCTCATCTAGTGAAGCATCTTTATTAGATGCATTTAATGCAGCTTCAACGTCAGTTTTATCAATACCAAAAACTTCTTTGTTGAATGCTTGCATATCTTCACTGCTCATACTGTTTCTATTTTCTCTCCATACAAGAGAAAGTTTTGCAATTTCTGCACTTCTATCGGCACTGAGACCAAATTTTTCAGAAAGTGCATTAGCATAATTATTCAAGTAAGCGCTTTGATTTGAAGCAGCCATTTTTTCAAGATCTTTCATACCTTGGTTATTATTTTCATAGTAGTAATAATAATCATAGTACGGATCATAATGTGGGTAATAAACATAAGTATCAACTGCATAATAATAATCGTCATAATACGGATCGTAATAAATACTGCCACTACATGCTGTAAGCATAATAGCTAGTACCAAAAGGCTCATAAGCTTTTTCATAGGTTCTCCTTCGTTTTTTTACTTGGTATCAAAACCTATTAATATGTTCAACTGACAAGTGAAGATTAATAACTAGACAAGATAAGCTGTAAGAATAGTTAGTATTGGGTAGTGGTTAAGCTCTTATAATAATGAGAGTGAAAATTAAAACTTACAATTTAAGGTTTGCGTTATAAACATTAGTGACTTTTTGTCACCAGAGCTTTTAGTTTAAAGGCCTCTGTTACCAGAGGCCAGTGTTCAATTCATCTTCCTAGAACTTAAAAAAGTTCAAAGAGGATCTCTTCCATATGTTCAGGACTAATACTATTAGTACTGGCCATAGTTTTAATAACTTCTGAAAGCTCTTTTGTATTACCTTCATATGATTTTTGTAATGCTGCTTTAGCATCTGTAATAGAAACTCCAAGGGCCTCTTTTGCAAAAGCATCTTGATCAGCATCAGTTAAAGTTTTACCTCCAGCTTTTTGCCATTTAAGAGTAAGTCGAGAAAGCTCTGTCGCCCTAGACTTGCTTAAACCAAATTGATCTTGAAGTTTTTTTGCATTATTTGAAATAGAGAGTCTTTCAGCAAATGCAGCGGCTTTTTCAAGATCTTTAGATTGTGTTTCCACTTTTTCAAAGAATAGACCTGATCCATCATCGTAATACTTTGGTGCTACCCAAACACTTTTTAAGACACTTTGAGTATATGTATCACCCCAAGCATCAGTATAACTTTCATCGGCCCAATAAGTGTCATAATAGCCAGGGATTTTGACTAGATCGTAATAAAATCTATTGGCATTATTTTCAAACCATTCAACAGCATCAATGCCAATATTCCAGTTATCAATAGTTAGGGCATTAAATTCACCTGTAACAGCATCTTTAACAACTAAAAAATTGAACTGTTTTGTACTGCTTTTAACAACGGTAACACTATGATCTGAACTTAAATTTAATCTTCCTACAAACTCTTGAACAAGTTCGTTGTGATTAAATCCGGCTGCACCATCTCCATTGCCACCACCTCCACAGCTAACGGCCAAAACAAAGGTACTACATACAACTAATAATTTTTTCATTTCTTCTCTCCTCCAAAGAACGGTTTTTTGATGCAAGCCCTTTAAGCAATTAATATGCCATGATCAAAAAATCAGTTACTTAGAACATGAACTTATTACAATCAACTTGATCTAATTATTCCTTAGAGTAGATTTTGTTATGAAAAAATTTATATATACCGCTTTGTTTACAACATCATTTTTAGTGCAAGCTAATACAATTAGTACCTCCCAATTAAGGGATACTTTTACTCCAAATTCCTGGAGGTTTAGTATTGCATCTGCAGTATGGGATTATAGAGAGTTTGATGAAAATGGTGGCCAGTTTATGCGTGATTCTGGAATTCTCAATGGTCTAAAAATAGATTATGAAAGACAATTCTCCAATCGGTTTAATTTTCAATTTGGATTACTTTTCTTAGAAGGTGATACAGAGTATGAAGGAGCACTACAAAGTTTATCCAATTCAGATTTAACTCCCTATAATACAACTTCAGAAAATGCTGTAATGGATTTAGGTATTGATATTGGTTATAGATTAAATAGCTCAAAAGATTTACAAAACTCATTTGTCGCTCATATTGGAATGCATAGCTGGGTGCTAAGAAATTTTGAATCACCAGATGATCCATTTGATTATGATCGTAAAATAACCTATGCCTATGTTCCCGTTGGTCTTATGTATAAAAGAGCTTTTACTAAAGGAATTTTTCATTTTGATGTGAATTATAATTATTTTAGAAGAGGGGAAGTTATAAGTGGTGGCTTTGGTACTCTTAAAACCTTTGATCAAAATAAAGGAAGGGGAACTTATACTGAAATAGGTTACTCGCAATTATTTAAAAGTTTTGGTTTAGATATTTCTGCTTATTATAGAACTTGGGATATTGCAGACTCAGAGTCTATCACAGTTGCTTTTTCATCAGATCTTTATAGCTTTTATGAACCAGAAAATACAACAGAAATGATAGGTCTTAATTTAGGAATTTCATTCTAATAAAAGGGCCTGTTGCCAGGCCCTATCAAATTAACTTATTGGCTTTATTTTTCCTGAACGAAGTTTAGCTTCGTAATCTTTAAGTGCCTTTTTAAGTTTTGGCACTAGTAAAATACAAGCAATTAAATTTGGAATCGCAAGTAAACCAAAGACTGCATCCGAAAAATTTAAAACTACTTCAAGTTTTAAGACGGCACCTATCATTATAAAACATAAGAAAACTATTCTATATGGAGTGACAGACTTTCTTCCAAATAAAAATACTGATGCTTTTTCTCCATAATAAGACCAAGAGATAATTGTTGAAAATGCAAAAAGTACAACAGTCATAGTGACCATCCAACCACCGAATGATCCGTATAATGTTTCAAATGCTGCTGCAGTTAAGTCAGAGCCAGCAAAACCTTCTGGATTTGTATGCCACATACCAGTAGATAAAATAACCATAGCGGTAATAGTACAAACAATAATGGTATCAATATACGGCCCAAGACCACCAACAAGTCCTTCCTGAACTGCACTAGATTTTGCCGCAGAGTGGGCCATCGCTGCAGATCCCATACCAGCTTCATTACTAAAAACTGCTCTTCTTACACCTTGAATAAGAACTTCTTTAAAGGCAACACCAGTAAAACCACCTACAATTCCTGTTCCTGTAAATGCGTCTGTAAAAATTTGTTTAAAAAGTCCTGGGACTTGTTCAAAATTAGCTATAATAATTCCAATTCCACCTATCAGGTAAATAACAATCATGGTTGGAACTAATTTTTCAGCAACATTACCAATTCTTTTAATACCACCAATTAAAACCATAGAGGCGAATACTAAAAAGACAGCACCACTAACCCAATTAGGAATACCTGCTTTGGTTTCAAGTACTGAGGCCATTTGATTGGCCTGAAACATATTACCAGCACCCATAGTAGAGAGAATAATAAAGATGGCATAAAGAACGGCCAAAGGCATAAAGGCCTTTCCAAGACCGTTTTTAATGGTGTACATCGGGCCACCATGAACAACACCATCAGCATCCTCTTCTCTGTGAAGTAGGGCAAGTGAGATAGAAGTAAATTTTGTAGCGCAACCTAAAAAACCTGCTAGCCACATCCAAAAAACAGCACCTGGACCACCGGCCGCAATAGCAACAGCAACACCAGCAATATTACCTAGACCTATTGTTGCAGAGAGTGCTGCACATAAGGCCTGAAAATGTGTAATTTCACCTTTTTCTTTTGGGTCATCAAATTTACCACTTACAACTTGAATAGCATGTTTAAGATGTCTGACCTGTGGAAACCAAAAAACTAAAGTAAAGACTAACCCAGCACCAAATAATCCAAAGACCATGGGAAGTCCCCAAACAGCGCCAGCAAATTGACCAGAAAATTGCTCAATGGCCTCTAACATAATAATTCCTCCCGCGAATTTATAAGCGTATTTATTTAATGCTAGTAGTAAAAACTTGATAAGAAAAGTAAAATATAGTTTTGTAAATCATTAAGGAGCGACAGTTGCGCTTTGTTCTGTAAGAATTGAGTAGATTAAAAATATAACTAAGATAATTAAAATAATTCTTACTGGGTTTAGTTGGGATTTGTTATTAGCTTTATTTTTTGTTGCAGATATTAGATTTTTGCTCGATTTCTTTTTTTTCTTATCCTTAATAATCTCTCCAGCATTAATAGTTTCCATTTCTGGAAGCATAATAATAGAGATGTCTTTTCCAATTTTGACTGGGTAGATAATTTGCCACTCAGTAGGCATATTAGGTGTTAGTTTTGTATCTTGAACAAAGCTTCCGTTAGAACTATTCATATCAGTAATAAAGACTTTGCCGCCCTTAAGCTCTATCTTTATATGTTCTCTACTGATTCCATCTTCTTTAAGAAGGCAATGTGCTTTAGAAGATCTTCCTACAATAACTGTACGCTCAATTGATTCGAAGATTTCTGTTTGTCCATTAGACTTTGTAATTTCTAGACGCATAATTCTATTTTTGCTTGAAACTTAGGAAATTAAAAGACTAATAAAGAGTTATCTCATTTTTTTGAGAGATAAATTCATCAATATGACTAGATTCAATAGATAAAAGCTCTGAATAAGTGCCCTTGTTTTCAATCCAATCTTTTAATTTATCCGTTCCATTAATCAAATCAATTGGATTTTTATGAAGCTCATATTCGTATGGAGGTTGTTTCCAGAAATCTATAAGGTCTAGTTTAAGAAAAAGTTTTCAGTAATCTCATTTTTTTTATAAAGTTT